>JANQUX010000503.1 GCA_030730545.1 Maribacter sp.
TTGTATTATCTTGTTTTAGATCATTGCTATCAACTAAATTAAATAGTGCGGTACTTACTATGGTAACAGGTATCAAAAACTCGATCCAACTAGCTTCTATCACCATAATTTCATAAACAGAGAATACCAATGCCAAGCAATGCGTAAAGGTAAAAACTGTAGCTAAAAGCAAAACATTCTTCCAACTTTTAAAAGTAAAAGGTAATGCTAGGGCAGTTAAAAACAATATATGATCATACGCATTTATGTCTAAAACATGATGCAGACCCAATTCTATATAAAACCAAAATTCTTGCATGCTAATACATCTAAAAAATTCCCTTCTAATTTAATCCACGTTCTTTTTGAATAGTTTCATAAGCGGCTTGTACCTGCTTAAACTTTTCTTCCGCACCTTTTTTAATGGCTTCATCTTTGGTATTCACCCTGTCTGGATGATACTTTTTAGCCATTTCTCTGTATGCCTTTTTTACCTCGGCATCAGTAGCTGATTTTTCAACATCTAAAATTTTATAAGAGTTGTTCGCCGATTTTACGAACATGGCTTTTATACTATCAAATTCATTAAGCGAAACTCTTAGGTAACCTGCTATCTCTCGAATTTTTTGAATTTCGGGATTACTGATGCTACCATCTGCCTGAGCAATACCAAATAAAAAGTGAAGCAACTGCAAGCGAACCTCGTAACGGGTGCGCTGTGCCAAAAACGTACAAACGTTTTGAGCAGATATTTGTCCTTTCTTATTTATTTCATTGAAACTTCTAAAAATAGCATTCGCTTTGTCCTTACCATAAGTGCTAACAAAATACTGGCGAACATAATCCATTTCTGACTGACTCACTTGTCCGTCTGCCTTAATGACCAAAGAACACAATGAAAGTAAATTCAGCTCAAAATCTGCTGCTGTTACATTTGGTCTTGTATAATCTTCAAATACACTACGTGCCTTGCCTTTACTCGGACCAAAAAAATTATCTATTATACTACCGGCAAAAAAGCCCAAGATAGCTCCAGACAAACCTCTTAAAAAAAAGCCTACTACAGCTCCCAACCATTTAATCATTTCGTATTCTCAATTTTGCCAAAGATAAAATAATACCGACAGAAAGTTAGGCCAATGAAAAGTTAAGGTCTGAAGCTGTACTACGACTAATTGAGTATCTTTGTAATAGTTTAATTAAAATAATAAGAATATGTACCCTGCGGAATTAGTAAAACCAATGAGAGATGATCTGGCCTCTGCCGGATTTGAAGAATTATATACAGCAGATGCAGTAGCAAATGCCATCAATAAAGAAGGAACAACTTTAGTAGTTGTTAACTCTGTTTGTGGTTGTGCAGCGGCAAATGCAAGACCTGCAGCAAAAATGAGCTTGCAGAACGATAAAAAACCAGACTTTGCAGTAACTGTATTTGCTGGTGTAGATAAAGAAGCAGTTGACGCGGCAAGAAATCTTATGATTCCTTTCCCTCCTTCTTCTCCTTCTATGGCTTTATTCAAAAATGGCGAGTTAGTTCATATGATCGAACGTCACCACATTGAAGGTAGACCAGCTGAGATGATTGCTCAGAATTTGGCACAGGCTTACGACGAGTTTTGCTAGATTTTACGGTCTAGGCTATTTTCTTACAAAATAATAGGATTAAAAAACCGCTCTAATTGAGCGGTTTTTTATTTTTGTGTATGCAGAAGTTGCTTTCTTACATTATAACTCCCTTTTTTTTCGTGGCATTTGGACTATGCCTTCTTATTTTTCACCCCATTCAATGGATCGGGTTTAAGATATTTGGATACAGCGGATTAAAACCATCTGTAAGCAAATTGAATTATTGCTTAATGCGCAGCACCAATATTTTAGGTACTACTTACCGCTTTTCCAATAATTTTGATTTACCAACAGACAGACCATTGATTATTGTAACCAATCATCAAAGTATGTACGATATACCGCCACTTATTTGGTATATGCGCAAACACCACCCAAAATTTGTAAGTAAGAAAGAATTAGGAAAAGGCATACCTAGTGTATCTTTTAATCTCGTTCACGGTGGTTCTGTTTTAATTGACAGAAACGATGGCAAATCGGCCATTATGGAGATAGGAAAACTGGGTACCTATATTGAAGAACATAAAAGAAGTGCCGTCATTTTTCCGGAAGGAACAAGAAGTAGAGACGGTCACCCAAAACCATTTAAACCAATGGGACTAAAGATGCTTCTTAAAAAAGCTCCGTCTGCATTAATTGTACCTATTAGTATTAATAATTCATGGAAACTGGTTCGCTTCGGACAATTTCCGATGGGGTTAGGCGCCAAAGTTCGATTAGAGGTTCAACAACCTTTAGAGAATACTGGCAATCTAGATGAACTCATTACACAAATAGAAGCATCCGTAGTTAGCGGTATAAATTCCTTTAAATGACCAATTCAGAAATTGTAGAAGAAACCATAACCTTTGTAAAAGAAACCTTGAAAAATGCCGAGGGTGGACATGATTGGTTTCACATACAGCGCGTATTCAATAATAGCATGTTAATTGCTAAAGATGAAGATGATGTAAACCTATTGGTCGTTAGTCTTGGTGCATTGCTTCATGATATTGCAGATGCTAAATTTAATGATGG
>JANQUX010000504.1 GCA_030730545.1 Maribacter sp.
GCATTTTATGGGGTAAATAAAATGTATCTAATGATGGAAAAGCAGCACAATCGTGGTCAAGATGGTGCAGGTTTTGCCAGTATTAAATTAGATGTAAAAGCGGGGGAACGTTATATGAGTCGTGTACGCTCATGTCAACAACAACCTATACAAGATATATTTGCCCAGATAAACGATCGTATCAATTCGGAGCTTAAAGAGCACCCGGAGTACGAAGATGATGTGGCTTTGCAAAAAAAGCATATTCCTTATATTGGCGAATTACTTTTAGGGCATGTACGTTATGGTACTTTTGGTAAAAATAGCATCGAAAGTGTTCACCCGTTTATAAGACAGAATAACTGGATGCACCGTAACCTTATTGTTGCCGGTAACTTTAACATGACCAATGTTCATGAACTGTTCGATAACTTAATTCAGATAGGGCAACATCCAAAGGAAATGGCAGATACCGTTACCGTAATGGAGAAAATAGGTCACTTTCTAGATGATGCGGTCGCCAAACTATACAAGCAAATTAAAAAAGAAGGGTATACCAAACAAGAAGCATCACCACTTATTGCCGAACGTTTAAAAGTGTATAAAATTCTTAGAAGGGCTGCCAAAAATTTTGATGGTGGTTATGCTATGGCCGGCTTATTAGGTCATGGTGATGCCTTTGTATTAAGAGACCCAAGTGGTATTAGACCTGCTTACTACTATAGAGATGATGAAGTTGTTGTAGTAGCATCAGAAAGACCTGCTATACAGACTGTATTCAACGTACCTTATGAAGAGGTAAAAGAATTGGATCCAGGTGCAGCAATCATTATTAAAAAGAACGGTACTAGTGACATTAAACAAATACTAGAACCTAAAGAGCGTAAGGCATGTTCTTTTGAACGTATCTATTTCTCTAGAGGTAGCGATAAAGAAATCTACCAAGAGCGTAAGGCCTTAGGTAAATTGGTTTTCCCTCAAATATTAGAAGCTATTGATGAGGATATCAAGAATACGGTTTTCTCTTACATACCTAACACGGCAGAAACTTCTTTCTACGGAATGGTCAAGGAAGCTCAAAATTACTTGAACAAGAAAAAGGAAGAGCAAATACTGGCTTTAGGTACAGGTATTACAGGTGAACAATTACATGAGATACTAGATGTACGCCCAAGAATTGAAAAAGTTGCTATTAAAGATGCTAAGCTAAGAACCTTTATTACTCAAGATAGTAGTAGAGATGATTTGGTAGCGCATGTTTATGACATTTCTTATGGCTCTGTAAATGAAGGTGACAACCTTGTTATTATAGATGATAGTATTGTTCGCGGTACCACACTTAAAAAGAGTATTCTTAGAATACTAGATAGATTATCGCCTAAGAAGATCATAGTGGTATCATCGGCTCCGCAAATTAGATACCCTGATTGTTATGGTATCGATATGGCAAAATTGGAAGATTTTATTGCTTTCAAAGCTGCTTTGGCATTACATGAAGACAATCACTCTATGCATATCGTAGATGAAATCTATAAAAAATGTCTAACTCAGGTAAATACACATGATAAAGATGTTATTAATTATGTGAAAGAGTTTTATGCTCCTTTTACTGCAAAAGAGATTTCTAAGAAAACAGGAGAACTTTTAAGTCCGGAAGGAATTAAAGCCGAAGTTTCGATCATTTACCAAACCCTTGAAAGCTTACACGAAGCTTGTCCTAAAAACTTAGGCGATTGGTATTTTACAGGAAATTACCCAACCCCGGGCGGAAACAGAGTAGTAAATAGAGCATTTATAAACTTTTACGAAGGGAATAACGAACGCGCTTATTAAATAATATTTCGATGAAATACATGCTTTTTGTGTATTTCATCGACGATAATAGTCTTTTATCGATTGAATAGTCTAATTGATTTAAGCAGCTTTACTTTTAAAGCTACCATAGCATAAGTAGGTTAAGTTCATGGTAAGATTTGGGGCAAAAAAGGTGGAGACTTCTCCACCTTTTTTATTTTCCTATTTTAACGAACAGTAGTCTTGTAACCGTTTTCTTGCCAAAACTCCCTTTAACGTTATTCTGAGACGTTCAACCAATACCTTTTTTAATCATTAATAAGCCTATTACCTTTACAGAACCATAGCATAAGTAGGTTAAGTTCATGGTAAGATTTGGGGAAAAAAGACGGAGCAATGCTCCGTCTTTTTATTTTATACCCATTCGCAACTTCAAAAAAGACGAATATTCTTCCTCAATTTTTCATTTCGGTAGTACAACCTAAGTTTGTGACGTACAACGAATAGCTTTTTACAATACCCCGTAAGCCTATATATTTACAGAACCATAGCATAAGTAGGTTAAGTTCATGGTAAGATTTGGGGAAAAGACGGAGCAATGCTCCGTCTTTTTATTTTATACCAATTGGGTTATAAAATAATCTGTTACCCACATAGACCCATCCCTAGAAAACATCTTTTGTTAAATAAAAGATTAATTTTTTCTTAAAAATCCTTTTTTTATTTACTCAATACCAGTAATTTAGTCTCGCCATAGCATAAGTAGGTTAAGTTTATGGTAAGATTTGGGACGAAAAGGGTGGAGACTTCTCCGCCCTTTTCTATTTTAAAACCAAAAAAAACCACCTATGAAATAATCATAAGTGGTTTCCTACAAGATAGTTAAGAGTATTTCTACACTTACTTATTTGTTACTTGCATATAATTTTGAAACTTCATCCCAGTTAATGATGTTGAAGAATGCTTCAATATAATCTGGTCTCTTGTTTTGGTAATTAAGGTAATATGCATGTTCCCAAACATCTAAACCTAAAATTGGCTGACCTCCACATTCCACTCCTGGCATTAATGGATTGTCTTGATTTGGTGTAGAACATACTTCTACTTTACCACCTTTATGAACACATAACCATGCCCAACCTGATCCAAATCTTGTACCAGCCGCCGTTGTAAATTTATCTTTGAATGCATCAAAAGAACCAAAAGCGCTATCAATTGCAGCAGCTAATTCACCTGTTGGCTTTCCGCCTCCGTTTGGTGATAAGATTGTCCAGAATAATGAGTGATTGTAAAATCCGCCTCCATTATTTCTAACAGCACCATTGCTCATATCCAAACCAGTTAAAATAGCCTCTATAGACTTTCCGGCAAGGTCAGTACCTTCGATAGCAGCATTTAACTTAGATGTATATCCTTGGTGATGTTTTGTATGATGT
Source organism: Maribacter sp. (assembly GCA_030730545.1). GTDB lineage: Bacteria > Bacteroidota > Bacteroidia > Flavobacteriales > Flavobacteriaceae > Maribacter. The sequence continues at coordinate 3,210 of JANQUX010000504.1, forward strand.
ATTTCCATAGTCCTTGCATCGATATGAGGCTCAAGAGCATCATAGGCGTAAGGCAATTTTGGTAGTTCAAAAGCCATAATTTATGTGTTTTTAGATTAATATTAATTGTCTACCAAAGTTACGGGTTTTAACATTTATATTCATGTAATAATTTGTTAAGAACTGTACAGGATTCCTTAATTTGCAGTAAAAATCAGTGTCCAGTAATTCTTTTACCATATATAATGCATCTGCCGGATCAGGTAAAACCTATGCGCTAGCCAAGGTATACCTGAAAATTATACTTGAATCTCCGCAGAATTTTAGAAAAATTTTAGCCATCACATTTACCAATAAAGCGGTAAATGAGATGAAACACAGAATATTAAACAGTCTGTTCGAGTTTTCTAAGACTACCTCAATTGAAGACGCTACTCCTTTATTTAAAGACATTATAAGCGAAACTAAGTACACTTTTGAAGAGTTGCCTGCTCTTAGTAAACTTAGATTAAAGCAGATTTTGCACAATTACGCTTTTTTCGATATTTCTACCATTGATAAATTTACACACCGACTCATAAGAACCTTTGCGAAAGATTTAAAGATTCCGCAGAATTTTGAAGTGGTGCTCGATGTAGACCTATTATTGCAAGAAGCTGTTGAGCGTGTCATTAGTAAAGCAGGTGAAGATCCTGAGTTTACAAAAATACTTTTAGATTTTGCCTTAGAGAAAATTGAAGATGATAGAAGTTGGGATATCGCTTTCGACCTTCTTAAAATCGGTAAACTTATTTTTGATGAAAAAAATGCCGAACATTTAAAGCACCTAAAAGATATAGAATTAGGCGATTTCTTAAAACTACAAAGTCATCTTAAAAAACAAACGACAAGTTTAGAAAAAGAAATTATTGAACTTGCTACCACTGCTCTTAATGTGATGACAGCAACAGGATTGGATTTTAAAGATTTCCCCAGGGAAACCTTGCCTAATCATTTCAAAAAAATTGTAGCAGGTACCTTTGTACCAACCCAGATATACAATAACAAACTAGAGGAAAATTTAATTGATGGCAAGATTTTAAAGGCGACTATAAAAGATGCTCCCACAGATCTAGCCCCACAACTTCTCCATTATTATCAAAGTATAAAAAAACTTATTTATAGAAGAGGATTGTTCGCCAACATCAATAGAAACATTATCCCCTTTGCGCTATTGAATGCGATTCAAAAAGAATTGAAGATTATTCAAGAAGAGAAAGACCAATTGTCTATTTCTGAATTTAATACCTTGATAGCAAAAGAGATCAAAGATCAACCTGCACCTTTTATTTATGAGCGTTTGGGCGAAAAATACCGTCATTATTTTATTGATGAATTTCAAGATACTTCGCAAATGCAGTGGGAAAACCTTATACCGCTCATTGGTAGTGCCATGGAAGGGGAAGATGAGCTTGGCAACACGGGTTCTCTATTTTTAGTTGGCGACCCAAAACAAGCTATTTATAGATGGCGTGGCGGTAAGGCAGAACAATTTCTTGAACTGGCCACGCACCAAACACACCCGTTTACCATACCGTCTGAACTGGTTACACTACCTAGAAATTATAGAAGTTACGCCGAGGTCATCAACTTTAACAACAACTTCTTTCAGAGTATTAGTCCGTTTTTAGAGAACGACATTTATCAAGAATTCTTTAAACTGGGCAACACACAAGAAGCTAACCAGAAAATAGGTGGCTATGTCAATATATCTTTATTAGAAGAAGATACCGACGATGAATATGCGGCAAATACATTGGCAACCATTGAAAATTGCTTAGCGCAAGGGTATTCATATAGTGATATCTGTATTATTATTAGAAAAAAGAAACATGGGCTACTACTTGCAGATTTTTTAATGCAGCATAAAATTCCCGTAGTTTCTTCAGATTCCCTTTTACTTAGCGAGAGCGATAAAACCATTTTCTTGGTTCAGCTTATTCGATATATGGTTCAGCCTGCAGAATTAGAGATTCAATATGAAATTTTGAATTTTCTGTCGAATGGTAAAGCTGATAAACATGCCTATATCTATGAAAACTTAGGCAAACTTGATCTACACCTTCTAGAAACTTACGGTTTTGATGCTTCTAAACTTAGGCAAACTTCCGTATTTGACGGCTTGGCCTATGCCATTAAAACCTTCGACCTCATCCCTTCTTCAGATGCTCATTTATCTGCTTTTATGGATTTAGTTTTTGATGTAGAGCAAAAATATGGCTCAGACATGCAGTCGTTTCTAGACTATTGGGACAAAAAAGGAAATTCGGCGAGTATAAGTACTCCAGAGAATATTGAGTCGGTGCAGATTATGACCATTCATAAATCTAAAGGTCTAGAGTTTCCTGTGGTTATTTTCCCCTATGCGAATTCAAACGTGTTCGAAGAGATCGACCCAAAATTATGGCTACCGGTAAACAAAAATGAATTCCTTGGCTTTTCCGAAGTACTTATCAATAAAAAACAAGAGGTTCAAGAATATGGCGAAATAGAATCGCTGCTCTATGACATTGACCACCAAAAGCTACAGTTAGATGCATTTAACCTGTTATATGTGGTTCTTACAAGAGCGGTAAATGCACTATTTATAATCAGTGCCAATAATCTAGATAAAAAAGGCGACCATAACCCCAATTACTATTCGGGACTCTTTATTCACTTTTTAAAAAGTATCGGTGCATATCAACAAGATAAACTGTCGTACGACTTTGGTAATTTTGCGATAAATGAATCAAAAAACCATACGAGTACCGATCAATTGACGATACCTTATATATATACCAACAAAAATAGGCCCGATTTTAAAATACTTGCTTTGGCAGGTACCCTTTGGGACGAAGGTTTAGATGTGGCCATAAATCAAGGTAACGTTATACATTATATATTAGGTGCTATCTACACAACTAAAGATTTAGACAGAGCTGTACAGATGGCATTACAAAAGGGATTAATCAAAGAACAAGAAGTAACCACTATTAAGGATATAATAAAAAAAGTAATCTTTAATAAAGATTTGACCCAATTTTACCAAAACGATGTTGAAGTACTGAACGAACGCGACCTATTAATGGCAGATGGTAGCGTGCAAAGACCAGATAGGGTGGCACTTAAAAATCAACATGCCACGATCATAGATTACAAAACCGGTGAGCGAAACCCCAAATACCACCAACAAGTAAACACGTATGCCCAAAGTTTTTCAAATATGGGCTACATTATAGACAACAAAATCATTGTGTATATTAATACTGAAATAGAACTAGATTATATATAAAGGAATATGTACGGAAAAATTAAAGAACATTTACAGCAAGAAATTGAGAGTATTAAAAATGACGGACTCTTTAAAGAAGAACGGATTATTGTTTCTCCGCAAGATGCTGTTATTAAAATCAACACAGGGCAAGAGGTTATAAACTTTTGTGCGAATAACTATTTAGGGTTATCATCTCACCCAGATGTTATACAAGCAGCAAAAGATGCTATGGATACCCATGGCTTTGGTATGTCTTCTGTTCGCTTCATTTGTGGAACTCAGGATATACATAAAACCTTAGAAGCAAAGATCGCTCATTTCTACGGTACTGAAGACACCATATTATATGCTGCGGCCTTTGATGCCAATGGCGGAGTGTTCGAACCTTTGTTGAATGCAGAAGATGCCATAATTTCAGATTCATTAAATCATGCCTCTATTATTGATGGTGTACGCCTATGTAAAGCAATGCGCTACCGTTATGCCAATAGCGACATGCAAGATTTAGAAGCGCAACTTATAAAAGCGAACGAAGACGGTGCACGTTTTAAAATTATTGTAACCGATGGTGTTTTCTCTATGGATGGTATAGTAGCACCTTTAGATAAAATATGTGACTTAGCCGATAAGTACGATGCTTTGGTCATGATCGATGAATGCCATGCCACCGGATTTATAGGTGCTAAAGGAATAGGAACCTTAGAGGAAAAAGGGGTAATGGGCAGAATCGACATTATTACAGGTACTTTAGGCAAAGCCTTAGGTGGTGCTATGGGCGGTTATACTACCGGTAAAAAAGAAATTATCACCTTACTAAGACAGCGCTCTAGACCTTATTTGTTTTCTAATTCATTGGCACCTGCTATTGTTGGCGCATCTATAAAGGTATTCGACATGCTAGAGAACGATACTTCTCTACGAGATAAATTGCAAGAAAATACCGAATATTTCAAAAAAGGCATCAAAGCAGCGGGTTTTGACATCGTTGAAGGGGACTCAGCAATTGTACCTGTAATGCTATATGATGCAAAATTATCACAGGATATGGCAAATAAGTTACTGGAAAGAGGAATTTATGTAATCGGATTCTTCTATCCTGTAGTACCAAAAGGTAAGGCGCGCATACGTGTACAACTATCCGCAGCGCATACCGTTGAGCATTTAGATATCGCCATAAAAGCGTTCACTGAAGTAGGTAAAGAACTAAAAATCGTTTAAATGCAGTATTTAATCTATTAAATGCGTTAAAAAAAATAGGAAATTGATTTTGTTAATAATATTTAACAAGTTACATTTGCAGCTAATAAACACTTAAACTTAAAATTTAATACATGAAACATCTTAGCAAATTATTGGCAGTTGCCCTACTTGTAGTAGGTATCAACAGCATACAAGCGCAAGACGAGAATAACCCTTGGCAAGTGCAATTTGGGGTTAATGCCATTGACGTATATCCTACTTCGGATGTAAGTTCTTTCGGTAACGAATTCTTTAATGTGAACGATCACTGGAACATTTTACCTTCTATTTCTTATGTAGGAGTATCTAAATCAATCGGAGATGGTTTCTCTGTTGGTGCTAGAGGTTCTTTAAACAAGATTAGCAAAATAGGAGATACTAGCGTTGACGATCTTTCTCACTATGCTATTGATGGTACAATTAAATATGATTTAATTAAAAAACAAACCGTACTTGATCCTTTCGTAGAGATTGGTGGTGGTTATACTTGGGTTGATGAAATCGGTGCAGGTACAGTTAATGGTGGTCTTGGTTTAAACATTTGGTTTACTGAAAACTTAGGTCTTACATTACAATCTACTTACAAGCATGCTTTCGAAGATTACGGTGTTACTCATTTCCAACACTTAGCTGGTATTTCAGTTAAATTTGGTGGTACTGATACTGACGGTGATGGTATATATGATAAAGATGATGCTTGTCCAGAAGTTGCGGGTCTTGAAGCATTCAACGGTTGTCCTGATTCTGACGGCGATGGTATCGAAGACAGCAAAGATGCTTGTCCTAACGAAGCTGGTTCTAAAGAAATGAACGGATGTCCTGATGCTGACGGTGACGGTGTTGCTGATAAAGATGATGCTTGTCCAAACGAAGCTGGTCTTCCTGCTTTAGCTGGTTGTCCTGATGCTGATGGCGATGGTGTTGCTGATAAAGATGACGCTTGTCCTTCTGAAGCTGGTCCTGCTGAAAACAAAGGTTGTCCTTGGGCTGATAAAGACGGTGACGGTGTACTTGACAAAGATGACCAATGTCCTGATGTTGCTGGTACTGTAGCTAACGCTGGTTGTCCTGAAGTAACTGAAGAAGTTCAAAAGCAATTGAATGATTACGCTAGAACTATCTTATTTGATACTGGTAAATCTTCTATCAAAGCTGAGTCTACTTCTGTAATGGTTGACATTATCACAATCCTTAAAGAATACCCTAACGCTAAGTTTACTGTTGAAGGTCATACTGATAGCGTAGGTAGCGAAAAATTAAACCAAAGTCTTTCTGAGTCAAGAGCTCTTTCTGTAAAAGAATTCTTAGTTGACAAAGGAATCGAAGAGTTTAGATTATCTGCAGTTGGTTATGGTGAGTCTAAGCCAATGGCTACTAACAATACTAGAGCTGGTAGAACTCAAAACAGAAGGGTAGAAATCAACTTAGTAAAATAAGTTTATAAAAACCTAAGTGTTTTAATAAATAAAAGCTCCGCAATATTGCGGAGCTTTTTTATTTTTACACAATGCAGAGCTTTATAAAAGATATAGTACAAGACGTTTTAAAGAATAACCCAGATACTGGTAAAGTAATTTTTATTCTACCCAGTAAACGTGCAGGTGTATTTCTTAAAAAAATAATTTCACAATCACTTACACAAACCGTACTTGCACCTGAAATCTATAGTATAGAAGATTTCATTGAAAAGGTTTCTAACCTGGTAACCGCAAATACTACCACACAATTATTTGAACTCTATAATGCCTATTTAAAAGTCGGGGATTATGAAAAAGAATCTTTCGATTCTTTTTTAAAATGGGGACAAATACTTTTACAAGATTTTAATGAAGTAGACCGTTACTTAGTTGACGCTTCTACCCTATACCAAAATGTTGCCGCTATACAAGAAGTCAACCACTGGTCCTTGAATCCTGATAATTCTGAAATGATTGAAAACTACCTTCACTTCTGGAGGTATTTAGAAGATATCTATCATCAATTTAATGGTAGATTACTAGAACAGGGACTCGGTCATCAGGGACTCATTTACAAAACATCGGTATCGGAATTACCTAACTATCTAAATTCAACCAACAAAAAACATATATTTCTTGGCTTTAATGCCTTGAATACTGCAGAGAGTATTTTAATACAAACTATTCTTGAAAAAACAGATTCATCTATTTACTGGGATATTGACCCTTACTTCTTACAAGATAATATTCATGACGCCGGTTACTTTATAAGAAACTACCATAATACTTGGGCTGTTCTAAAGGGAAAACCTCTCGCGGGACTTACGAATTACTACAATACCGAAAAACATATTGAAATTATTGGGGTGCCTAAAAACATATCTCAAGTAAATTATGTAGGCGATTTACTTTACAAAATTCAGAACGACTCGCCAGAGGCGTTACGCAATGCGGCTATTGTTCTGGGTAATGAAGAATTGCTCAACCCTTTACTGAATTCTATACCCGATAATATACCAGCTACGAATATTACCATGGGGCAAAAGTTAGCCTCTACAACACTGGCGAGTTTTTTTACCAACCTTATAGAGTTTCACGAACAAAAGACAGAAAAAGGATGGTTCTACAAGCACTTACTTAATCTTTTGACACATTCGTATGCCGTGCTGTTATTTGATGCAAATGAGGTCTCTACAGAGCTTTTAATATCAAAAATCAAAACAAATAACTGGTCATACATCACCAATGCACAAATACGCGAACTATTACCAGATAATGGCACCATCACATTACTTTTCGAAGATGTAAAGAATAATCCGAATCGTCTTATAGATAATTTTTTAGCGCTGATTCAATCGATCCGAGTTATTGAGGTTGTAAAGCAGAATTCTCTTTTATTAGAACAACTTTATAAATTCTTTACACTTTTCAATCAGCTAAAAGATCTTTGTACCAGTTTTACCTACATCAATAATTTAAAAAGTTTAAAACATCTTTTTTCGCAGTTGTTGAGCTCAGAAACCTTAGACTTTCAAGGTAACCCTATTGAAGGTATTCAGATTATGGGAATGTTAGAAAGTCGCTTGTTAGATTTTGAAACTATTATCATCACTTCTGTCAACGAAGGTGTATTGCCATCGGGCAAATCTAACAATTCATTTATTCCGTTCGAGCTAAAAATAAAGAACGGACTACCGACCTACAAAGAGAAAGATGCTGTTTACACCTATCACTTCTATCGTTTGCTACAACGTGCCAAAAATGTATATATACTGTACAATACAGAACCAGATGCATTAGAAGGCGGAGAGCGAAGTCGATTGATTACACAATTGTTGACCGACGACAATAGAAACGATATTAAATCATTTATTGCCACACCGACTATACAGCCTATTACCAAAGAAATACAACAGGTTGAAAAAACCCCTTCGCTAGTAGCGCTTATTCAAGACAAAGCGAGAAAAGGTTTTTCACCTAGTTCACTCAGTAATTACATTAGAAACCCTATCGATTTCTACAAGCAGAATTTATTAAATATCAACGAGGTTTTACAAGTAGAAGAAACTTTGGCACCAAATACTTTCGGTACCATTGTTCATGATAGTTTAGAGGCATTGTATACCCCTTTAATTGGTAAACCTCTTACGGCAGATTTACTAAATGGCATTCGAAAAGGTGTACCTAGTATAGTCGCTCAGAATTTTGAAAAAACTTTTAAAGATGGAAACATCAGTTCTGGTAAAAACTACATTTCTTTTCATGTAATTCTTAAATACATACAAACGTTTATAGATGTCGAGGTTAAAGAACTTGCCGACCATAGTATTACCATTATTGCTTTAGAACAATCGCTCTCGGTACCTTTAGAAGTTGCCGATTTAGATTTCCCCATTATCTTAAAAGGAAAATTAGATCGTGTAGATGAATATGACGGTATTACCCGTATCATAGATTATAAAACCGGAAAGGTAGAACGCCGTAATGTAGAGATTGTAGAGTGGGATATACTAACCGAAGAATATCAATACAGTAAGGCATTTCAATTACTTTGCTACGGATTAATGTTTTCTAAAACCCATCCCGCAGAAAACCTATCTATTCAAGCAGGTATCATTTCGTTAAAGAATTTTGCAGAAGGCACGTTGCTATTCGCACAAAAAGAATCTGCCCGAGCAACCACAAAAAACCACATTATAACTAATGAGGTCATTTCTGATTTCGAGCAGATACTTGGTCAGTTAATTACAGAAATCTGTAATGCTGACATTCCGTTTACCGAGAAAGAAGTCTAATATTACTTCTTATCTGGTCTTGTAGGCCTTACCTCAATTTTACTAGGTAAGGTTCTTTCGTTCATTTTTAATAAGTCTAACACCAACTCACCAATATCTTCTGGTTGAATTTTCCATTTATCGGCATCACTCGTTTCACTATGACCAAAATTTGTTGCCACAGAACCTGGCATAATCGTAGATACTTTTATATCATACTTACGTAAATCTAACATTGCCGCCTGTGTAAAACCTACTACTCCGAATTTAGAGGCATTATACCCTGCCCCGTTTGCGAAGAAGTTGGTACCGGCTAAACTAGCCAAGGTAATGTAATACCCTTTTGACTTCTTTAAAGCTTCTACAGATGCTTTCAATGAATGAAAAGCCCCGTTTAAGTTGGTATCTATCATTTGATGCCATTCATCATCTGTCATCTCATCGATAGGTGCAAAATTACCTACTCCGGCATTTGCCAAGACCACATCTACTTGACCCCATTTCTCCAGTATTTTAGAGACGGCATTTTTTTCATCTGCCATTTTACCGACATTAGAGACAATACCTAAAACAGCGTCATTATTAAACTCTTTTAGCGCCTGGTCAACACTACTCTGTGATCTACCGCTAATAGCCACTCTCATACCCTGACCTAACAGTGTTTGTGCTACAGCAAAACCAATACCTTTTGTGCCTCCTGTTATATAGGCTACTTTATTTTTTAAATCTTTCATCGTTCCATTTTATTAATACCACAAGTTAGCAATTCTCTAAATTTTTTCTTGTCCTATTAGATTAAGAATTAACGGTTATCATTGATTATATTTAACATCAACTTAATACTCAACCATGAACAAAATAATCGTTTGGTCAATTACCGTAGCACTTGCAGGTTTTTTATTCGGATTTGATACCGTAGTAATTTCAGGAGCAAACGAACCTATTAAACAACTTTGGAACACTTCGCCGCTATTTCACGGCACTTTTATTATGAGTATGGCACTTTGGGGCACTGTATTCGGTTCTCTGTTTGGTGGTATACCTACCAAAAATCTAGGTCGTAAAAAGACCTTACTTTGGGTCGGTATTCTGTTTTTGGTTTCTGCCGTAGGTTCTGCATTGGCGCAAGATCCTTACTCGTTCTCTGCATTTCGTTTTATTGGTGGTGTCGGCGTAGGTATTTCAACCGTTGCCGCCCCTATTTATATTTCTGAGATTACCTCAAAAGAAAATCGTGGTAAACTGGTAGGGCTTTATCAATTTTGGTTGGTATTCGGTATTTTAATCGCCTTTGTCTCTAACTGGCTGTTAAAAGGTTTTGACGGAATAAATGATTGGCGTTGGATGTTGGGCGTAGAAGCCATACCGGCATTAATATATACAATCATGGTTTTGACCGTACCGGAAAGCCCAAGATGGTTGGCACTTCATAAAAAGGATGATGCCGCTGCCTTGAAAATATTAGAAATCATACACCCTGAAGAAAAGGCTGCACAGCAATTGGCAGAAATAAAAACGGACCTCAAGCATTCTACCAAAAGTGAACGTCTTTTTCAAAAGAAGTATTCGAAAGTGCTTTATCTAGCATTTTTTATTGCCTTTTTCAATCAACTATCGGGTATCAATTTTGTTTTGTACTATGCCCCCGAAATTCTCGAAAGAGCAGGTTTGGCATCGCAAGAATCACTTTTCAGTTCAATAGCCATTGGTGTTGTAAAC
>JANQUX010000505.1:0-7995 GCA_030730545.1 Maribacter sp.
GTTCAAGATCATGTAGAACTTAAAGGCACGACCCCTTATGTCGGCTGGCCTAAAAACCCAGCTCATGGTAAAGGACCGTTAATGTTACAAGATCATGGCGACGATAGTCGTGTTAGTTTTAGAAATATTTGGGTTAGAGAACTTTAATATTTTATCAGTTAGAATTTAAGGAGTAAACAAGATATTTTTCTGTTTACTCCTTTATTAATTACGTAAGGTGAGATGATTATCGTTGAAATTTTCATTTACCTTACCTTTGCCTTAATCTAAAATGTATTTATGATTCAATCAATGACCGGCTTTGGAAAGCATGTAGTTCAATTACCTAATAAAAAAATTACGGTAGAAATAAAATCGCTTAATAGTAAGAGCATTGATTTAAATGCGCGTATGCCTTCAAGTTATCGTGAAAAGGAATTAGAACTAAGAAAGTTGGTCGCTAATTCTTTATTGCGTGGTAAGGTAGATTTTAACTTATACGTTGAGCTTACGGGCGATACCACTTCAACCCAAGTTAACGAAGTAGCCGTTAAACAATACATGAATCAGTTGAAAAATATCGCTGATGGTGATGATTTACGGTTATTAGAAATGGCGTTGCGTTTTCCTGATGCGATGAAGACCGATAAGGAAGATATTGATGAAACAGAATATGAAGCTATCAAAGAGGCATTACAAGGTGCTTTAGTTGAAATTAATGAGTTTAGATCAGAAGAGGGTAGCGTATTAGAGAAAGATTTTCTAGACAGAATAACTTCTTTAAATAATTTACTAGAAGAGGTAATAGCTATTGACCCTAGTAGACAAGCCACTATTCGTGAACGTTTAGAGAAGGCGGTACAAGATTTAAAGGCAGATGTTGATGCTAACAGATTTGAGCAAGAGCTTATTTACTATTTAGAGAAATACGACATTACTGAAGAAAAAGTGCGCTTGGCAAATCATTTAGATTATTTCAGTAAAACATTAATGTCAGACGATAGTAATGGTAAAAAATTAGGATTTATATCTCAAGAAATTGGTCGTGAAATTAATACGATCGGTTCTAAAGCAAACTTTGCGCCAATGCAACAAATTGTAGTGCAAATGAAAGATGAATTAGAGAAGATTAAAGAACAAATGTTAAACGTACTATAGATGAAAGGTGGTAAACTAGTCATTTTTTCTGCACCTTCAGGAAGTGGGAAAACAACCATTGTACGCCATTTATTGGCACAACCAGAATTAAATTTAGCTTTTTCTGTATCTGCAACTTCGCGCCCTAGAAGAGGTAAAGAAAAGAATAAAGAGCACTATTATTTCATGTCGGTATCCGAGTTTAAAAATCATATTAAGAATGATGATTTTTTAGAGTGGGAAGAGGTGTACAGAGATAACTTTTACGGTACCTTAAAAAGTGAAGTAGAGCGTATTTGGGCAGAGGGCAAAAACGTAATTTTTGATATTGATGTTGTTGGCGGATTAAGAATAAAAAAGAAATTCCCAGAACAGACTTTAGCTGTTTTTGTAAAACCACCAAGTGTTGACGAGCTTAAAATCAGGCTTAAAAAACGAAGCACCGAAAACGAAGAAAAAATAAATATGCGTATCGCCAAAGCATCGGTAGAATTGGCAACAGCACCACAATTCGATAAGATTATAAAGAATTATGACCTTGATGTTGCTTTACAAGAAGCAGTAGATCTGGTTGCCGATTTCGTTTCAGAGGATAAAGAATAAGTGCATATGAAAAAGGTAGGATTATACTTTGGAACCTTTAACCCTATTCATATCGGTCATTTGGTTATAGCGAACCATATGGTAGAGTTTTCAGACTTAGATGAGGTTTGGTTTGTAGTAACACCTCAAAGTCCGTTTAAGACCAAGAAAACGCTTCTAGATAATCACCAAAGATTCGAAATGGTGTATGAGGCTACAAAAGACTATTCGAAGTTGAAGCCAAGTAATATTGAGTTTAATCTTCCACAACCAAATTACACGATAAATACGCTTGTTCATTTAGGGGAGAAATACCCACAAGGATATGATTTCTCATTGATAATGGGGGAGGATAATTTAAAAGGACTCCATAAATGGAAGAACTATGAAGCCATCTTAGACCTTCATCATTTATATGTATATCCAAGAATATCTGAGGGTACTACAGATCATCAGTTTAAAGACCATGGTAAAATACATCGTGTAGATGCTCCGGTAATGGAAATATCATCAACCTTTATTAGAAGAGAACATAAAAATGGTAAAAATATCAAGCCTTTATTGCCGCCAGAAGTGTGGAAATATATGGATGAAATGAATTTTTATCGCTAATCTAAAACGCTGGCTTTTCGTAAAACATCGGTAGCAAGAAATACATCACCTTTGTTATAATACCACTTTCGTACTTTAGGTATTTTAATTCCGTTTACGGTAATCATTTCAGAAAGTAGAATATATTCCCCGTCGTTTTTACTTTCGTCATGAAAAAACTGATAGACTTCCATCGCGTATGTCTTAGGGTCGAAATAGAAATACCAAGTATCATCACCTACTTCTTTCTCGTAAGTAGCCTTTAATACTAAATACTCTTTTCCTTTAAATGTTTTTTTAATCACCTTGTCAGCTATCAACGTACCCTGATCTTTTAACTTCATTGGTAGACCATATAGATACGTATAGTAGTTCTTCATCATCTTAGCACGCTCACAACTAATATTCATGCTGTCTTTTATCTTAGGAAATATGGAAGTACTACCATTTAATTTTAAGGTACACTCGCCATTATCTAACTCTGACTCTATCGTATAATTATCCTTTTTTACAGTAGTCTTGAAATAGTTGTTCGGTAATTTCATTTCAATCACCGTACTACGAGGACTCCCCTTAGGATTTTCCATTTCAATAAGCATTTTGCCTTTGAAGGTAGACCAATTATTTTGCGGGTCATGAAATGCTATTGCTCGTTCTAATAATTCGCTACCGGTTATTTCTTGGGCATTTATGAAAAACCCTGTCAGTAAATAAACGGCTATCAAAAGATATTTCATAACTATGCTTTTAATTGAATTGAAAAATCACTTAATCTAATTTCGCAGGTGCAATATCAGCATCATGTTCCTTGTAATAAAGCTCTAAAAGATCCATGGTTGCGGTCATTAAATCTTTAGTTTCAAGTAAAATCGAAAAATATAATGTCGTGTTTTTCGGACTTGATTCTTCTGATCTTGTGCGCTCTACTTGTAGACTAATTTTTTGCGATACTAAATCGTATAATTCTTGCTTATTATTTAGAATATTACCGATTTTTTCAAATGATCTTTCTTCGAAAGCGTGGTACGTATTATCTAAAATCTCAGCTAGTTTTATGTCTATCTGCTTAAGCTCTTTAATTTGGTTATACTTTAATTTCTTGTGATTATTGTTGACATGTTTGTGGCTTACTTTACCAATATATTCCAACGATTGTGAAATGTCGGTTAAGTGCCCCATTGCATTAATATAGAAATTACTGGCGCCAATATGTGCCTCTTCTAAATTCTTGATAAAGTAAAAGGTATGGTTTCTGAGATCATCGATTTCATTTGCCAATTTAGCACCTTGCTTCTTGTTCTTATGAAGCGAGTTAAGATCTTGTTTTGCGAGTCCGTTAATAGAATTAGAATAGATTTTACTTGCTCTTTTAACAACGTTAGCAATGTTCTTGGCGCTTTCTTCGATAACACCTTGTATAGAACTACTCTCTGCCCGTTCTAATATTTCTTCTTCTTTGGTTTCCTTTAATTTCTTGGTATGCGAAAGGTAGTTTTTGCCTATAAGAACGAAAGCAAAAATTAATAATGCGGCAATTGCCCAAATACCACCAAGGTGAATAATGTATGCGATTATAGCTGCCGCTACGAATGCTACGATAGCGGTAAAGAACCATCCGCCAATAACATTAAGTACACCTGCAACTCTATATACGGCACTTTCTGATCCCCAAGCCCTATCTGCTAACGATGTTCCCATAGCAACCATAAACGTTACATATGTGGTCGATAATGGCAGTTTTAACGAGGTTGCAAGAGATATCAATACACTGGCTACCATTAAGTTTACCGAAGCTCTAATAAGGTCGAAAGCTGGTTGATCTATTGCCTTTGCCTTTTGAGCGTATGAAGTTGGTTTAACGAATTGAGTGTTTATTCTGTTTTGTAATGATATAGGTATTAATCCGTTTAAACTTTCAGATGCTTTTATAGAGAATTTTACGATTTGTCTCGATAAATAGTTTGGCTCAAAACGCTCATCGCCTTCATCTTGTCTAGAAAGGTCAACACTTGTTTTTACTACATTTTTAGCTTTAGATGAAAACCATAAGGTAACAACCATAACAATACCAGAGGCTAATAATAGATAGGTTGGTGTTTGTACGGCAACTGCTAAGCCCTTCATATTATATTCGGTGGCTAATTGACCAGAGTTCGACCAACTTACAAATGACTCGTATGCTGCCAACGGTACACCAATAAAGTTTACCAGATCATTACCGGCAAAGGCCATGGCCAAAGCGAAGGTTCCTAAGATAATAATGATGGTATAAATATTCCATTTCAAGAAAGTCGTTGCTAACCACGATAAGGCAAACCATACTATAAAGTTACCTAATATGAATATTTCAGGATTATTGCCAATCAATATTGATAATTCAGGACTGATAATAGAAGTTCCTTTTAAACCTTTTATAAGTATAAAATAAATAATAGCTGTAATCGCCATACCACCAAAAATAGCCCCTAGCCATTTTGGTTTGTTTTCAAACTTAAACGATAATAGAATACGCGTAAAAAATTGGACGACAGCACCAATAGTAAATGCGATGACGACGGATAAGAGTATACCTATTATAATTTCAGTAGCCTTATCGGTATTGATATAATTTGAAAGGTGTGTAAAATTACCATCACCTGCGTAAATTTTAACCAATGATATGGCAACTGCAGCGCCTAATAGTTCAAAAACAATAGAAACAGTTGTTGAAGTTGGCATTCCTAAAGTATTGAAAAAGTCAAGCAATAGAATGTCGGTTATCATAACTGCCATGAAAACAATCATAATCTCAGCGAAAACAAATTCAGACGGATTAAATATTCCTTTTCGGGCCACCTCCATCATACCGCTTGAAGAAACGGCTCCAAAGGCGATACCTACACTGGCAACAAGCATTATCGTTTTAAAGGAAATCGCTTTTGACCCTATTGCAGAATTTAAAAAGTTTACGGCATCATTACTGACACCAACGATTAAATCTGTTACGGCTAAAACCGCTAATGCAATAATCATGAATAAATAAATGTTCTCGCCCATCAAAAATTTAAATAAGGAACAAAAATGATATTATAAATTATCATTAACGTTAAAATAAGGTTATGAAGTTAAATCGTAAATTTTGCAATGATGATTAATAGTTACAAAGAAACCAAGATTAGTTGATGAAAATACTAATTTCTTTTCGAAAAAGATTTTTTAGCGCAATTCAATTGGGCTTTTTTAAGTGATTAAAGAAATGCAACCACTTCGATAGCAAAATTTCTGAAGATTATCTTGTTTTGTTTGCGGCTAAAACTAATGAATTTAGAGCATCTTTTGTTGTTGAACTTACTTTAGCCGTAGAAGGCATTGGTAGGCTTTTAGCATATAAGGTTTCTAGAATTTCTGCTTGCTCGCCTTCTTTAACCGTTATTTCTATATGTATTGGGTCGTAGCCTACAAATTGCACTAGTACATCATGCGTGCCAGGTGTAATATCGGTAAACTCAAAATTACCTCTAAAATTTGTCTGTGTAGAAATATCTGCATTATCAATAGATACAGAAGCCATTAATAATGGTTCATTGAAAAATTCACCATCTAAAATTTGACCTTTAATAGCACTGGTCTCTTGTGAGAAAGACAAAGAGCAAATCATTAAAGCGAATAGAATAAATATTTTCTTCATACCTAATTTAAATACTGGTACAAAGAAAATGACCAAAGGTTAAGTTAAGGTTACCTAAGGATTATGAATATATGTTTTAAAGGTTAAGGTTCTGAGATAAAATAGTTTACCAGAAATGAGACTTTAGGTAATGAAATAGGCAAATGCTGTATCTTGCAGGCTGTAAAAACGGACTAACATGAATTGGGAGCAATTACTTTCTTTGCGCAGACAAGGCGATAAAAATAAACGGTTACGAAATGAACAAGATGAGACCCGTTTAGGGTTCGATGTTGATTATGACCGTATCATATTTTCGTCTGCCTTTAGAAGTTTGCAAGATAAGACCCAGGTAATACCGTTGTCAAAGACCGATTTTGTTCATACCAGATTAACGCATAGTCTTGAGGTGTCTGTTGTTGGTAGAAGTTTAGGTAGATTGGCAGGAAAGAAAATCATCGAAAAACACCCTTACTTAAAAGAGGTTCATGGATATCAATTCAATGATTTCGGAGGTATCGTTGCTGCTGCTGCATTGGCTCACGATATAGGTAACCCACCATTTGGGCACAGTGGTGAGAAAGCAATTGGTGAGTATTTTAAAACCGGTAACGGACTACAGTTAAAAGATCAACTTTCGGCAGTTGAATACCAAGATATTATCGATTTTGAGGGTAATGCTAACGGATTTAAATTAATGACGCAAGATAGGGCAGGTGTCTTTGGCGGACTCCGTCTTAGCTATGCCACATTGGGTGCTTTTATGAAATACCCGAAAGAATCATTGCCTAAAAAACCTAGTAACCATATCTGTGATAAAAAATTCGGATTCTTTCAAAGTGAAAAACACATTTTTGATGAAGTAGCTCAAGATTTAGGATTACCGACTAGAACTAACGACGGTACCATTTCATACGGTAGGCATCCGCTGACATTTTTGGTAGAAGCTGCAGATGATATTTGCTATACCATTATTGATTTTGAAGACGGAATTAACTTAGGTCTCATTTCTGAAGATTATGCCTTAGAATACCTTATTAAACTAGTTAAGGACACCATAAATACCAAAAAGTATAATTCTTTGGAATATATGGAAGATAGACTTAGTTATCTTCGTGCCTTAGCCATCAACACGCTCATACAAGATGCCGTTTCTATATTCATCGAGAATGAAGAGCTTATTTTAAATGGCAATTTTGAGGTTTCTTTATTAGATAAAAGCGGATTCAAAGCCCAAATTGAAGATATCATTAGCCTAAGCGTTCAAAAAATTTATCAGTCGCAAGAAGTGGTAGAAAAAGAGATTGCCGGGTATACTATTATATCTGATATTCTAGATGTATATATTGCTGCCTTAATTGGTAAAATGAATAACAATGCATCTAACTATCACAAGTTGATTTTGAGAACTTTGCCTGGTTTTTATCAGCAAACCAATACATCGCTTTACGAAATAGTTTTAAATACCTGCTGCTATGTTGCAAGTCTATCTGATAGCGCAGCAGTACATATTCACAATAAAATTAAAGGAAAACAACTTTAGAATCCGTACAAGATACCAACACCTAATACTTGCTTAAATTGAATTTTAGGTACACCAGGGTTTATGGTAGTTCCGTTATCATTTTTCAGTACATCGAAAAGAATATCATCGTCATAAATCATTTGTGTGCCTAAGCTTGTGCTAATGAACTTGTTTACTTTCATGTTTAGCGTAAGTTCCCAGTCCACATCAATATTACCAAAGCTTTTTATATAATCGGTGTAGAGATTTAGCCTGTTAGTTAATTCAATATTATCAGCAATGGTAATATTGAAATTATTGGTAATTAATATTCCAATTTCCAACAAATGATTTTCTCCGGGTGTTATAATGTTTCCATCGGCATCTAAAATGGCTTCTTGTACACCAAAGGAGCCATTGTCAGCTAAATCTTGGTCTAATACAAATGTCGATTTTTGAGTTAATGGTGATAGGTAAAGATTAAACTTTTCATCTTTGGTTATATAAGAGGTACCCGCACCAAAAAGTAGATAGCCAGGTGCCATAAAACGAGATA
>JANQUX010000505.1:8095-13658 GCA_030730545.1 Maribacter sp.
AAAGGCAACTTCACTAATATTGATACCGAAGCTATTTTCGTTTTCCCAAAACGATGGTATTCTAAATCTATTAAACCCCTTTTGCAAGGTTTTAGTTTTGTTGAAGTCTATGTTAGGTATTTGAAGATTTACATCTTTTCTAGGAGAATAGATTTTATCTACCGTTCTGCGTATTACAATAGTATCTATAGCAACACTATCAACGGTAACACTATCTACTATTATTGGTGCAGGTATGGTATCTTGACCGTAGGTTATTAAAGTCACCAAAAAGAGTAACGAACAAATACTCTTAACGAATTTTGAAGCTATTTTATTCATAAAAATTGTTGTACATATTTTTTAACGGATATCTTATCTATCCCTGCTTTTATATACAGTTTTTCGGTAGCACCGTGGGTTATAAAGGCATCCGGAATGCCAAATATCTTAATTTTTTTATGGATTCCAATTGTATTTGCGAATTCTAACAAACCACTTCCAAATCCGCCAGTTACTGAACCATCTTCTAAGGTGATAATATGATCGAATTTCTTCAGTATTCTTTCCAATAAATCTGTATCTAATGGTTTTATAAATGGGAAATTATAATGCGCGATTGCAGGGGTATTATCCAATTCATGTATTAGTTCAGAAACCATATTACCGATAGGGCCTGTGCTTAGAATAGCAATTTCACTACCTTCCTTTAAAAGTTGACCTTCACCTATGTTCAACTTTTTCATGGGTACTTGCCAATTCACTTCATTTCCACGTCCACGTGGATATCTTATAGCAATAGGATGGTCTAAACCTAACTGAGCCGTGTACATGATGTTTCTGAGCTCAATTTCGTTTAATGGTGAGCAGATAATCAGGTTCGGTATACACCGTAAATATGAAATATCGAAAACACCATGATGCGTAGGTCCATCTTCGCCAACCAAACCTGCACGATCTAAACAAAAAATAACGGGTAAATTCTGTATAGCTACATCGTGTATTACTTGATCATAAGCACGTTGTAAAAAAGTGGAGTAAATATTACAGAAAACTATTAAGCCATCTGTTGCCATACCTGCTGCCATGGTTACCGCATGCTGTTCGGCAATACCAACATCGAAAGCTCTTTCAGGTAATGCATCCATCATAAATTTTAAAGAACTACCTGTTGGCATAGCAGGAGTAATACCTACTATTTTTTCATTCTTAAGTGCTAGCTCAACTAAAGTCTTGCCAAATACATCTTGAAACTTAGGGGATTCAATAGTGCTAGATTTCTTTTGTAGCTCACCGGTTTGCTTATCAAACTTACCAGGTGCATGGTAGGTAACTTGATTTTCTTCTGCCTTTTGTAAGCCTTTTCCTTTTGTGGTAATTACATGTAATAATTTAGGGCCTTCTATCTTTTTTAATCGTTCTAATTCTTTTACCAAAGCAGGTAAGTCATGACCGTCTATAGGGCCTGAGTAATAGAAATTAAGGCACTCGAAAATATTCTCTTCTTTTGCGGTACCAGTTTTTACATTAGTCAGGTATTTTTTTAATGCACCAACGCTTGGGTCTATACCCATAGCATTATCGTTGAGTACGACAATAATATTTGCATTGGTTACACCAGCATGGTTTAAGCCTTCAAATGCCATACCGCTTGCTATAGATGCATCGCCAATAACTGCAATATGTTGCCTTCTTAATTTTCCTTGTAATTGTGCTGCCAAAGCCATGCCTAACAAAGCTGAAATAGAGGTAGAACTATGCCCAGTGCCAAAAGCATCATACTCGCTTTCTTCCATTTTCGGAAAACCACTAATGCCACCAAATTGTCTGTTGGTATCAAAAACATCTTTTCTGCCCGTCAGTATTTTATGACCGTATGCTTGGTGCCCTACATCCCATATTAGCTTATCTATAGGTGTGTTGAACACATAATGTAATGCAATGGTCAACTCTACAACACCTAAACTAGCGCCTAAATGCCCTTCTTTTACAGAAACAATATCAATAATGAACTCACGTAACTCAATAGCCAGTTGCTCTAAATCCTTTACTGATAAAGTTTTTAGATCGTTAGGTGATTTGATATGTTCTAGAATTGATTTCAAATTGCATCTATAATGGGCACAAAAATACTTTTTTAAAAATGAAACTATCGTATTTTTGAGGTTATGGTTTTACCTTACGATGATACTTATTTTATGAAAAAGGCACTTCAAGAAGCTGAATATGCATTTGAAGCTGGCGAGGTGCCCGTAGGCGCTGTAATTGTAGTGCAAGACAGGATTATTGCAAGAGCTCATAATTTGACCGAAAAATTGAATGATGTTACGGCACATGCCGAAATGCAAGCGATTACTTCTGCAGCTAATTTTCTAGGTGGTAAGTATTTAAAAGATTGTACGTTGTATGTAACCTTAGAGCCGTGCCAAATGTGTGCTGGTGCGTTGTATTGGAGCCAGATTGGTAAAATTGTTTATGGGGCTGCAGATGAACAGCGCGGTTGCGGAGTTATGGGAACAACTCTTCACCCTAGAACTAAAATGATCGGTGGTATTCTTGCAGATGAAGCGGCTAGTTTATTACAGCAATTTTTTGCGAAGAAAAGAAAATAGCAAATTGCGTATAAATGAAAAACCACGCAAGAGCGTGGTTATCTAATTTTTTTAATGAAAAAGAATATTTTAAAGTACCTGCACTTGCCCAGCAACTGTACCTTTTTTTCCTTCTTCCTCTTTGTAGCTCACCTTATCACCTTCTCTAATTTCTGTGCCATGTAAAGCGGTGGCGTGAACAAAAATATCTTTTCCAGTTTCTTCATTGGTTATAAACCCATAACCCTTAGATTCATTGTAAAATTTGACGGTACCAATCATTGTAATGAAATTTTAATATTAACATTCTAATTTACAATATTTTAAGATTCATTGGTAAAGAATTGAACTATTATTTTTTCGGAGTGTCTTGATTATCAGCCTTTCTAGGTTCTTTGCCTTGCATTTTTCGTACATTCTCATCGGTAAGCATGTAATCATTGAATTTTTTACCCTTACTCTCTCGAATAAGAAACAGCGGCATGGCCACTAAAAATAGTAATAAAGTGCCCGAGCCTATATATTTGTGAGATAGGGCATCTTCACTAGCATCTAAATTGAATCCGTAGATAATTAATCCGATTGAGATGAATACTATGGCGATAATTACATATTTCATAAGTTCTCTTTTACTCTATAATCGAGATTTAAATGCTCCGAGGCTTGTCTCGAATTGTTATTCTTGTTCTAAAAATGCCTCTGGGCTTACCCGAGGTTGATTACTTAGTGAATTTTATAAGTTCTCTTCTGTAAGCGGTCAATAGTTTTGATTTTGAAACAAAGCCCATGTATTTTCCGTTTTTGACGACGGGTAAATTCCATGCACCACTATCTTGAAATTTTTGCATTACAATTTGCATGCTGTCCAGCCCATAGTAAATATGATCCGGTGCCTTATGGGTAAATGTTTCCACTTTTGTAGTGTCATACAATTTGGTGTCGAACATGAACTCCCGAATATCATCTAATAAAATAATGCCCAAAAACACGTGATTTGCATCTACTACAGGAAAAATATTTCGTGTTGATTTAGCAACGGAGTCATGCAGCATTTCACCCAAAGTCATTTCTGGGTGTACGATTTTGAAATTGGTTTCTATAACCATATCAATATTCATAAGGGTAAGTACAGCGTGATCTTTGTTGTGTGTCAATAAATCGCCACTTTCAGCCAATTCTCTGGTGTAAATCGTATAATCTACCGTGTTTTTAGTAATGATGTATGATATAGATGCTGTAATCATCAAAGGCACAAATAAGGCATACCCACCTGTTATTTCAGCAATAAGGAAAATTGCCGTCAACGGAGCGTGTTGCACGCCTGCAATAAGACCTGCCATGCCTATTAGGGTGAAGTTACTTTCTGATACCGAAAATCCCAATCCCGAATTGTTGATTAATTTCGCAACGACATTGCCCAAGGCACTACCCATTACCATTGTTGGTATAAAAATACCACCTGCGCCACCGGCAGCTAAAGTAGTGGTCATCGCTACTGCCTTAAAAATTGTGATGCCGAATAATAGCGCAATTACCACCCAAATATTACCAATGTAGGCATCGAAGGGAGTTTTGCCTAAAGCTTGAATATGGTCACCTTTCAACAAGTTGTTTATAAATGTAAATCCTTCACCGTACAATGGCGGAATCATATACAGCATAATACCAATTGCTAGTCCGCCTACCAAAAGACGGTATTTCGGACTTTTCAATGGCTTAAAAAGGTTAATGATACCAAAGTACATTTTTGTGAAGTAAATAGAAGCTACTGCTGTACCTACGCCGAGAAGAACATAAAACAAAGTATCCTTCACTTCAAATGGCTCACTAATGGAAAAATTGAACAATACCTCGTTACCCATGAAGAAGTAGGAGGTTAGCACACCACTGATCGATGCCAATAATAACGGTAACATCGATATCATAGTCAGGTCTAGACTAAATACTTCTACTGCAAATATGATGGCGGCAATCGGCGATTGAAATATAGATGAGATTGCACCAGCCGATGCACAGGCAATTAATAAAGAGCGCGTTTTAGAATTGATATGAAAAAGCTTACCTAAATTGGAGCTTAATGCTGCGCCTGTAGCCACTGCCGGACCTAATAAACCCACTGATCCACCAAAACCTACAGTTAGCGGTGCAATAATAAGTTGTGTATACATCTGCTTCGCATCAATATTTGCCTTGTTTCTTGATAATGAAAATAGAATTGAAGAAACGGCATGCTTTAATTTCTCTTTATGAATGTATTTTACATAAAGATATACCAACGTAAGACCAATAATTGGTAGAATAAAATACAACTGATTACTTGAGAAAATAATCCCTTTTTCAAGGGATGCCTCAATAAAATAAGTAATGTTTTTAAGGGTAACGGATGCCAAACCAGCTAAAAGCCCAACAATTACACTTAAGATGTAAATGAAGGTTTTTTGAGAGATATGCTTATATCTCCATTTGTAAATGCTTTTTAAAATTTTATTTCTTTGGATGGGCATGTTTGAGCCATATCAGTGATAGAGTTCAAAGGTATTTAATTACTTGCTATGATTTCAGCTTTAAGTTCTTCTAAATCTTCAAGATAAATTTGACGTAGGGTTTCTACGTATTCTCTATTGTTATAATACCCATTATTAAAATCTATAATGGCATCATTAATCATATTCAAAGCCGCTTTTTTATTTCCGATGTCTAATAACAGCTGCGCTTTGTAATATTTTGCATCTGCGGAATTGTTGTGATAGGTAATTACCTTATCAAAATTTTCTTCTGCTTTTTTTGTCTCACCAGCTTCATAATACGCAATACCTCTGTATAAAAATGCTTCAAGTTCTACCCAATCTTCACCAGAGTCTTCGGTTTCTTTAGTAATGTGTTTGTCCCAATAAGCAATTGAATTATCATAATCATTTAGACCTAAATACGCAATACCACGCCAAAAATCGACACTATGCCCCTGCGGATAATCTATGTAGGTGGTTAAAGAA
>JANQUX010000506.1 GCA_030730545.1 Maribacter sp.
GTAGGTTACCAACCAACTTTGGCAACAGAGATGGGTGCTATGCAAGAGCGTATTACATCAACAAAAAGAGGTTCTATTACTTCTGTACAGGCGGTTTACGTACCTGCAGATGATTTAACGGATCCAGCACCGGCAACAACGTTTGCTCATTTAGATGCAACAACTGTATTATCTCGTAAAATTGCTGAGTTAGGTATTTACCCAGCGGTTGATCCTCTTGATTCAACATCAAGAATTTTAACAGCTGCTATTTTAGGTAAAGAGCATTATGATTGTGCACAAAGAGTAAAAGAGCTTTTACAACGTTATAAAGAACTTCAAGATATTATTGCCATTTTAGGTATGGAAGAATTGTCTGAAGAAGATAAATCTGCCGTAGGTAGAGCAAGACGTGTACAACGTTTCTTATCTCAACCTTTCCACGTGGCTGAGCAGTTTACTGGTCTTAAAGGTGTATTAGTTGATATTAAAGAGACTATAAAAGGATTTAATATGATTATGGATGGTGAATTAGATCACTTACCAGAATCAGCTTTCAACCTTAAAGGTACTATCGAAGAGGCTATCGAAGCAGGAGAAAAAATGTTGACTGAAGCTTAAATCTAGTAAACAGTTTACGGTAGCAGTTTGCAGTTTCGCATTCGATTACTTAGCACTGATTACTGAATACTGAAAAAATATGTATTTAGAAATTGTATCACCAGAAGCAACATTATTTGCTGGCGAAGTAACTTCGGTAACTGTACCAGGTATAAATGGTGAGTTTCAAATGTTAAAAGACCACGCCCCAATTGTATCATTGTTACAAGAAGGTAAGGTTAAAATTACAGGTAATATTTCTTTAGAAGAAGAATATGCCTCTAAGTTTACTAAAGATGCTAGCGGTAGTACAGTATTACAAATTTCTAGCGGTACTATTGAGCTTAAGAATAATAGAGTTATTGTACTTGCAGATTAGTTAGTACATTAAGTAATAAGTTTTAAAGGCTACGCTGAAAAGTGTAGCCTTTTTTTATTCCTTTTCATATGCTAAAATATCTGCAGGCTGACAATCTAAAGCTTTACAAATAGCTTCTAGTGTAGAAAAACGAATTGCTTTAGCTTTGCCCGATTTTAGAATAGAAAGGTTGGCTTCGGTAATACCAATCATTTCAGCAAGTTCTTTACTCTTCAGATTACGTTCAGATAATACGTTGTCTAAGTTTACGACTATACTCATAGTTATATGGTTAGGTCGTTTTCAGATTGTACGGTATATCCATTTTTAAATACATAAGTAAGAAACAAGGAAATCATACCAAATATAATTAGCAGAATAAGATTGTGTATATTTCTAAATTCAGTCTTATGCATTATTGGGTAATGGATAAGAAAGTATAAAATAGGACCAATTACTAAATTAAGAATCGTTAATAATTTCAGATTTCTAATAATGTCTTTGTTAAATATTATAGTCTCTTTTAATGCTTTAAAGATGTTAGAAAGTAAATAGAAAAGTAATATTCCAAATATTAGAATTAGAGATATAGTTAAGATATCGCTAGATTGATAGTTGCCATCAATAGAACTTCCTGTCAAAGGAATTTTCATATTAAATCTACCATCCTGTATAGTGAATCTATCAGTAATAAAAGCAAATTCTATGTAAGCAAGGAATATTAAAAGTAGTGTTGAAATAGTTTTAAAAATGTAATAGAATATAGTTGAAAGTGATTTTGGACCGAATATCTTCATTGTATTCTTTTTATATAGTTAAGTCGTTATCAGATTTAAGAACCTTACCTTTTTCAATTATTTCGGCAAAAATTAAAGTTGTCGTTCCGAGTATTAAAAGGGGAATCCATTGATATAATATTTTTAGAAGTATACCAAGAATATAGCCAATTCTGTATGCCAGGGTAAGGGTATCATCGATTAAGGAAATACTTTGGTCTATTGACAAAACTTCTACAAATATTTCAATTCCAATAAATAAAATAGAAATGAATATAATCACCTTACCTGATAAGTATAATAGTTTATAGCTCTTTTCTGAGAATAATTTATTGTCGTCTAAGGTCCAAGAGAAATATATTAGTTTTAAAAGGAGGTATAGCAAATAGCCTAAAAGTAATTCAATAATTAAACAGATTATTATAAACTCTATATCCGAAAAAAATTGATCGAAATTTATAGATAGGATTTTTTTAAGATTAATTTCTCCATAAATGAAGTACTTAATTAATTTGACCAAAATACCTAAGAAATTTAATCCTAAAGTAAATATTAAGCCAACTATAATCCATCTTAATAATTTATACAGTTTCTCCATTATTATTGTTTAACGATAACAAATATATAAAAATTATCGAAAAACAATAATAAAATAAAAAATAATTATATTTAACCCTTCTTCAAAGAAATCAATTCCCAATCTTGACCTAAAGAACTGTAAGTACAAATCTTCTCAAAACCTACGGCATAATGTGCGCCTAATGATCGGCTATTTGTAGCGTCAACCTCTGTAATTATCGCGTCGTATTTTGGATAGGAGGCTATTTTCATAGCGCTATAAAGTCCCCGAAAAATTCCCATTTTTCTATGGGTCTTAGCAACACAGATTTGACCC
>JANQUX010000507.1 GCA_030730545.1 Maribacter sp.
GAATAAAGGCATTTGGTTTTTAACATTTATTATAATTTTTGGATGCTCATCAGATGATGTTGCGCCAGATGTAATAGAGGCTGATGGTGAAGAGCAAACACCTACAAATACTCCCGTGCAAAATGGTGTAATTCCATGTGAAAACGGATTTGCAGGTATGTACCCGTGCAGCGGGTATGATTTAGTGGCACATATCGCTTTAGATGTTTTTTCTGCCAATGAGGCCAATGATATTTGGGGTTGGACAGATACTGAAACCGGTAAGGAATATGCTATTTTGGGTTTAGCGAACGGAACAGCCTTTATAGATATTTCTGATGCCGAAAACCCTGTATATTTAGGAAAATTGCCAACGGCCACAACTTCTAGTTCTTGGCGCGATGTAAAGGTATTTGAAGATTATGCTTATGTGGTTTCTGAAGCTAATAATCATGGTGTTCAGATTTTTGATTTAAAGAAACTTAGAAATCTGAATAATGGTCCTCAGATATTTACCGAAGATGGTAGGTATACCAATTTGGGTAATGCCCATAATATTGTTATTAACGAAGATTCTGGTTTTGCCTACCCTGTTGGCACAGCTAGAAATGATCAATTTAATGGCGGAGTGCATTTTCTAGATCTTCAAAATCCGATAGCACCAACACTTGCTGGGGGCTGGGGGTTAAATGGCTATACACATGATGCTCAAGTAATTACTTATAATGGTGTTGATACTAGGTATGTGGGGTCAGAAATTTTTGTGGGTGCCAATGAAGATTTGGTAGTTGTAGTAGATATTTCAGACAAAAATGCACCGGTTACCTTAGCTACATTGTCTTACCCAAATGTAAGTTATACCCACCAAGGCTGGTTTACCGAAGATCATCGCTATTTTATTTTAGGAGATGAATTGGATGAGGTGAATGTAGGATTCAGGACACGTACATTTATTTTTGATATGGAAGATTTGGAGAATCCGGTGCTCCACCACACCTATTCAGGCCCTACAGCGGCTATTGATCACAACGGTTATGTTTTAGGAGATGAGTTTTTCTTAGCGAATTATACTGCTGGGGTTCGAGTTTTAGATATCACCGACATAGAAAATAAGAATGTAACCGAAAAGGCTTTTTTTGATACGTATCCTTCAAATGATAATACTCAATTTGCCGGGGTGTGGAGTGTTTACCCTTATTTCGAGAGTGGTAAAATAATTGTTAGTGATATTAATAACGGATTTTTTATCATTCAGAAATCGAATTAATTATGCGACATATACTTCTGATTTTGCTTTTTTCTATCCTTTTTTCTTGTGCTAAAGAAGAGGCAGAAGTATCTATTGATGGATTAAAAACTGATTTTAAGGGGGAGTTAGATTGGATAAAGAGTTTTGGCGGCAGTGGAAATGAAAGTGCCCAAGCCATTGTAAAAACAAATGATGGCGGCTATGCTATTGTTGGGCATACATCAAGTATTGATGGCGATATTTCTACAAAAACTCAAGAAGAGAATGATTATTGGTTTTTGAAGTTTGATGAAAACAATAATTTACAGTGGAATAAAACATATGGCGGTAGTAAAGATGATATTGGGCAAAGCTTAGCGCTAACAAAAGATGGTGGCTATATCTTAACAGGATATTCTATGAGTAGCGATGGCGATGCGTCTAATAATGAGGGTTTTCATGATAATTGGATTATAAAATTAGATGCTCAAGGCGTTTTAGAATGGGAGAGTAGTTATGGTTTTTCTGGTCACGACCACTCGTACGATATTCTTGAAGCTTCGCAAGGAGGTTATTTTTTTACAGGTTTTTTAGATATTACTTCTGCTAGGGCAGACGGTAATACCGAGAAAGGAAATTCATTGACTAGCCACGGAGTTGGAGAATTTTGGGGAACTAAAATTGACGAAGAAGGTAGCGTGCAGTGGCGCGGTTATTTTGGAGGAACAAATAATGACAGGGCACATAGTGCAGTACAAACAAGCGATGGTGGCTTTGTAATGGCAGGCTTTACTGAAAGTGAAGATTATGATATTAGTGATACCAACGGCAGTTATGACTTTTGGGTGGTGAAAGTAGACACGTTTGGAAATTTTGTTTGGGAACATTCTTATGGTGGTGAGGGTATAGAAGTTGCGTATGATATTGCAAAAACCAATGACAATGGTTGTGTGATCGTAGGTAATACCTTTAGTACAGATGGTGATATTCTATTGAATAACGGAGAGTCTGATATGTGGATGATTAAATTAGATGAAGAAGGAAACATGATTTGGGAACAAACCTTTGGTGGTAGTCAGTTCGATTTGGCGCAAGCTGTAATTCAAAGTAAGGATGGTGGTTTTATGATAACGGGTAATACAAAAAGTGACGATAAAAATTGTACTTCAAATAATGGGGAAAATGACATTTGGGTCGTAAAAACGAATGCATTTGGCAGCTTGGTTTGGCAAAAATCTTTTGGTGGTTCAGGGTTAGATTTCGGCTTTGATTTAGTTGAAAATGTAGACGGAAGCATCATGATAATCGGAGAATCTTCAAGTACAGATTTCAATTCCTTAACTTCTAAAGGAAAATCTGACCTAATTCTTCTAAAAATCAAATAGTCGCACTTTTCTGTA
>JANQUX010000508.1 GCA_030730545.1 Maribacter sp.
GCCCAGAAGCGAACCATAAAATTAATAGAACTATCGCCAAATTCGGTAAAAAAGAATTCTACCGATTCATCATCATTCTGCTTAAAATTATCGGCAATAATTTTTACGGTTAAATCTTCGACCATTTGCAGGTCACTTTCATAACCAACACCACAATTCAGAAAAATTCTGTTTCTATTATTTAAAGAGTAGTTTGTAAATGAACCGTCAATAAATTTAGAATTAGGGATGACAACAATATTGTTATCCGGTTTTTTAAGGATGATATTTCGTAAACTTATTTCGGTAACAAAACCAGATACACCATCTGCTGAAATAAAGTCGTTGATTTTAAGCTGTGGCATAAACGAAAGTATGAGTCCGCCAAATGTGTTACTAAGCGTACCTTGTAAAGCTAAACCAACTGCCAGACCGACAACACCTGCTCCAGCTAATATGCTTGTTAATACCTTATCTAAATCTAAAACACCAAGAGCGATAAAAAATCCGATTAAGATAATCACAACAAAAACGACTTTAGCAATGATTTCTTGAATAGATACTTGAGATATTTTTCTAAGAATAGTTCGTTTAAGTACTTTACGTATTCCTCGTGCCAGAAAGTAAAATAAGAACATTACCAAAACTGCCATGGCTAAATTTGGTAATTTTAAGATAATAGCTTCTAACCAGCCATCAAGTTTATCCCATAAATTACTTACCGATTTTTCAACTGAGAAATTTGCTTGCATATGTTTTTAGATTTGTATTCAAGCGGAATATATACGATATAAGCCGCAATCTAAAATGCATATCGCCCGAAACGGGCGATATGATGTATATGAACAAAAGAAAAGTTTTAATGCATTAAAACTGCCCTAAATACCAGTATAATTACTAGGTGATATTTGTTTCAATTCTTTTTTAATATCATCAGAAACTTCTAAAGTATCGATAAAATTGGAAATAGAATCTTTATTGATTTTCTCGTTTGTACGAGTAAGTCCTTTTAGAGCTTCGTAAGGGTTTGGGTAGCTTTCGCGCCTCAATATAGTTTGAATAGCTTCTGCGACAACAGCCCAATTATTTTCTAAATCCTGCTCAAACTTCACTTTGTTTAAAAGCAGTTTGTTCAGTCCTTTTAAAGTAGATTGAAAAGCAATAATAGTATGTGCAAATGGCACACCTACGTTTCTAAGAACCGTACTATCTGTTAGATCTCTCTGTAGTCTAGATACTGGTAACTTGGCAGATAAATGTTCGAAAAGTGCATTAGCAATACCTAAATTACCCTCAGAGTTCTCAAAATCGATAGGGTTGACTTTATGTGGCATCGCCGATGATCCAACCTCACCAGCCTTAATTTTTTGTTTAAAATAATCCATAGATACGTATGTCCAGAAATCTCGATCTAAATCTAATATAATGGTGTTAATACGTTTAAGACCATCGAATAAAGCAGCTAAATGATCGTAATGTTCTATTTGAGTAGTAGGAAACGAATGTTGAAGACCTAATTTCTCTTGAACGAATTGTTGACCAAAAGCTCGCCAATCTATCGAAGGGTAAGCTACTACATGTGCGTTAAAGTTACCTGTAGCGCCACCAAATTTTGCTGCACTTGGTATATCATTCAATAAATTGAACTGTTCTTTTAAACGAACAACGAAAACTAAAATTTCTTTTCCTAAGCGGGTAGGGGAAGCGGGCTGACCGTGTGTTCTTGCCAACATAGGAATGTCTGACCATTCTAAAGTAAGAACATCAAGTTTCTCTAATAATTCAAAGTATTGAGGTACATAAACATCATTCATTGCTTCCTTAATAGAAAGCGGAATAGCTGTATTATTAATGTCTTGAGAGGTTAATCCGAAATGGATAAACTCTTTGTATTGCGATAAATTTAAAGCATCGAAAGCTTTTTTAATAAAGTATTCAACCGCCTTAACATCATGATTGGTAGTTCTCTCAATCTCTTTTATTTCTTCGGCATCTTCAGTAGAAAAATCAAGATAAATTTTTCTAAGGGTATCAAACTTTGATGTATCGAAAGAAGAAAGTTGCGGCAAAGGAATTTCACAAAGTGCAATAAAGTACTCTATTTCAACTCTAACCCTATATTTTATTAGTGCTTCTTCAGAGAAGTATGCAGATAAAGATTTGGTTTTAGAGCTATAACGACCGTCAATAGGTGAAATGGCATTTAGTGCATTAAGAGACATAATGATTGGTTAAATTAATAAGGGGCAAATATACCTAATCGTATCAAAGTTTAAAACCATAAGTGCTTTAAGTTATGGTCAAATACATTGATTTAATGAACAATTATAGAAGGTGCTTACATGCGTTACTTTTTTTCTAGAACTTTTAAGGTCATTCTTGCTCTTGCCTTGTATGCAGCACTTCCGCTTTCGTAGTTTTGCTTTAGTATTTGCTGTAATTCTGGATGGATCCAACTTATTGTACTGCCAATTAAAAGAAGGGTAGTCATTGAATATGCTTTTGGGGCAACTTTATAATCACCGATAAGCCAATCAAAAGCAACTTCGGTAATAGTATTGAGGTGATTTGTGGTTAATTTTTGGATTGATTTCACTGACTTTTTTGAAAATTGGTCGAGTACCAAT
>JANQUX010000509.1 GCA_030730545.1 Maribacter sp.
AGCTTGACGTATACATCTAGCTATTGTAAATTATGAAAAAAAATTACATTGTAAATTGTAACTAACTATTGACCCACTATTGTAACTAACTATTGACCCACCAACTTGATTGTAAATTAGTTAATTTTTGTTCTTTTGAACTATAACTATCACTAACTTATTTAGATTGTTGGTTGTCTTATTTACATATTTTTCTCCTTTTGTAAAATAGTTGTAATATCTTTTTCTCCTCTAAAGCTTTTATTACCGGTTTCGATAATATGACAGTGATGGGTTAATCTATCTATAATCGCCTTAGTTGCTTTGGCATTCCCGAATATTTCACCCCATTCTTCAAACTTCAAATGAGTAGTTATAATTATAGAAGTTTGCTCATATAATTTAGCAAATAACTCAAACAATAATGATCTAGCTTCTGGTTTTATCGGTACATAACCAAGTTCATCTACAATAATCAAGTGGAATCTTTTCACTGAATCCATGAACTGGATTTCGTAATTATGTATTCCGGCATTGAGTAATTGCGTAGCTAATCCACTTAAAGTATAAAATCTAACTCTGTACCCCCTTTCGATTCCAGTAAATGCAAGACCGATTGCTAGGTGAGTCTTTGCAGATCCAGAACCGCCTACTAGTATTACATTTTTATGGTTATCAATAAGTTTTTGTACATCTATATTTTCAACTAGGTTGGCGGCAGAGGTATCTGATAGTAGCTTTATTGTAGGGAATCTTGCTAACTGTAACCTATAATGCAATGAGCGTGACTTCTTATATTCATACTCTACGGTAAGAAGCTTTTGTAATACTTCACGGACGCCGCTAACACACGATTCATCAACTGATTCCATTACCTCGGTTAAATGCATTTTTATTCCCATTAGACCTAACTTATCTAATAATATTTTTATCTCTTCCATTTACCCTCCTACGATTTTAAATATAATTTACTGTAAATACTACAATCATCATCAGGCTGAGTTTTTAATTCTATAAACTTATATTCCTCCTCTTCTATAGGTATCGAAGGATATAGGTACTGTTCTACTAATTTAGCGCTACAACCACCCGCGTTAATTGCACGACAGCAAGCATGAGTTACCTTCTCCAATCCCAGTTTATTAATAAATGATAAGATAATGATAAATTGTTTTCCTCCATCTTCATAACTTTCTAACTTATTCCTGATCTTAGTGAATATTTCGGGCAATGAGCTCATTAGCTCCTTAAAAGGTAATCCGTTACGAAGTGCACCAGGTTTACGTTCCAAAACAGGGAGGTAGTGCAAAGGGTTATAAATTTTTTGATGACGCAGGAAACAGCGATTATGTTGGCTAATAACCTTACCTTCATGGAAGGTTACTACCTTCCACGCATAGGATTTAATATTCACTGCAACCCCTACATATTCACAGGGAACACTATACATATTTGTATCGTACTGCACTAAGCTTAAAGGAGATACTACGGTTGGGTATAGCTTATAGCCTTCAAATTCACCCCTGTATTTTATTAGATGCTCACGCTCTTCTTCATATACTTCAAAAATCGTTCTGTCTTTAAACTCAGGGTGTTTATGACTTCTAGACCAAGCTAAACACATCTCCCTAAGTTGTAAATTTATGTCTTCATAGCTTTTTCCCTTCAGTATAGGGGTAAAAAAGTTACGTCTTGTATCCCCTACCTGTTTTTCAACCCGACCTTTCTCCCAGCCGGATGCAGGATTACACATACTAGGCTCAAATAAATAATGAGATGCCATTTGCGCAAACTGCTCATTTAGTTTACGCTCCGTACCGAGTATCTTGCTAACGGCAGTTTTCATATTGTCATAAATACCTTTCCGACAACAACCTTCAAAAAATTTAAATGCCTCTGCGTGTGCCGCCATGACCATCTCAAGTTGTTCGTTCGGGTAAACTACTACCAAAGAATGGCGACTATAACATAGCTTTATCCTTGCCGCCTTAACTCTAATAATCTTTTCATTTAAATTTATTTCCTCTTCACCCCAATCAAATTGGAACGCCTCTCCCGACTCAAAATCTAACGGAATAAAAACTTGCTTACCCTTGGCTTCCCGTTCTCTGCGGAATTTTCTGGTAACCAAATTCACTGATTCATAACTTCCTTTATATCCCGATGCTTGAAGTTGTTGATATAATTTCCTAGCAGTCATCCTACGTCTTAACGGTTCCTTACTATTTTCTTCAAGTAATTGATGCAGTATACCGAGATGGTTCTCCAAAGCAGGTTTCTTTCTGCTATGTTGCGTTAATTCGAATTTTGTCTTATCACAACGGATAACTTTTTTAACTGTATTTTTTGATATATTAAGGGCTCTGGCTATCGTCCTAATTCCTTTACCTTCAACATAGTACATTCTTCGTATTTTTGCGATTGATTCCACTATAAACACTCCTTTATTACTCCTTTAAAAATTATTTAAAATATTAACTTCTTAAAGGTATGGTTACTTATTTAGGTGGGTCAATTTTAATTACAATTTTTGCTCTAGGTGGGTCAATAGTTAGTTACAATTTACAGTTTGTAGATATTTTCTCTTTCTCGATGAGTAATTCTGGTATATTTTTTCATT
>JANQUX010000510.1 GCA_030730545.1 Maribacter sp.
TCTTTAAACGGAAAATGGGATATTATTGTAGATCCATTAGAAAACGGATTTTACAATCACAGATTGCAAGAATATGATAAAGGGTATTTCAAAAATGCGAAAATGCAATCTCCTTCTGACCTTATAGAGTATAATTTCGATACCAGCCTGCAGTTAGATGTTCCCGGTGATTGGAACACTCAAATGGATAAACTTTACTACTATGAAGGCACATTGTGGTACAAAAAAGATTTCAATTATACAGCTACTGCCAATCAAGAAAGCTTTTTATACTTTGAAGCAGTAAATTATGAAGCAATCGTTTATTTAAATGGTGAGAAGCTAGGCAAACATGTAGGTGGCTACACTCCGTTTCAATTTAATGTTACTGATAAACTTGTTGAAGGCAATAACTTTGTTGTCGTAAAGGTCGATAACAAACGTAAAAAAGAAAATGTACCAACAGTAAACCAAGATTGGTGGAATTATGGTGGTATTACAAGATCGGTTCATTTAATAAATGTACCTAAAACCCATATAGATGACTACTCCGTTCAATTAAAAAAAGGAGCAACTAATACCATTAATGGATGGGTAAAAGTAGCCAATACAAAAGACGGTGACGCCGTAAGTGTTCAAATACCTGAACTTAAGAAAACCGTAAAAGCTACTGTAAAAGATGGGAAAGCTTCTTTTACAATCAATGCGAAGCCAAATTTATGGTCACCAGATTCTCCTAAATTATACGAGGTTATTTTAGAAACAAGTACTGATAAGGTTATTGATCTTATTGGTTTTAGAACGGTAACCACAGATGGCTCTAAGATACTTATTAACGGAAAAGAAACTTTCCTTAAAGGCATTAGTATTCATGAAGAAGCAGCTTTTAAAACAGGTCGTGTTGTATCTGTTGAAGAATGTAAAGTACTGTTGAATTGGGCAAAAGAATTAGGTTGTAATTTTCTACGTTTAGCACATTACCCACATAGCGAGGCAATGGTGAAAGAAGCAGAAAAAATGGGCTTTTTAATTTGGTCAGAAATCCCCGTGTATTGGACCATTCAGTTCGAGAACGAAGATACCTATGCTAATGCTGAAAATCAATTAACCGAAATGATTTCACGCGATAAAAACAGAGCTTCGGTAGTATTATGGTCTATGGCCAATGAAACACCAGAAAGTGAACCACGTCTATCGTTTATCGGCAACTTAGCTAAGAAAGCAAGACAATTAGATGACTCCCGATTAATTACTGCAGCTCTAGATACCCAAGGTAAAGGTGATGATGGCAATTTAATAGAAGACCCTTTAGGTGAAGTGGTTGATGTTATCGGAATTAATAATTACTGCGGATGGTATTATGGCGATGTAGATTCATGCAGTAATATTAAATGGGCAAGCGCCTACAACAAACCCATGATTATGAGTGAAATTGGTGGTGGTGCATTATATGGTAAACATGGCAATAAGAATGAACGTTGGACCGAAGAATACCAAGATGCTCTATTTAAGTCTAACATTGAAATGATGAAAAATATTGATTTCATGGCAGGATTATCTCCATGGATTTTAATGGATTTTCGTTCATCAAGACGTCCTCTACGAAGAATACAAGATGATTTTAATAGAAAAGGATTGATCTCTGAACAAGGAATGAAAAAGAAAGCTTTTTTCACCTTACAAGCGTATTATAATGACATGGATAAGAAGTAAAATAGATATAACTCTATATTAAAAAAAGGGATTGATTACACAGCTGTAATCAATCCCTTTTTAAATTCAAAATTTCTCGTTATTCAGTATACGCTCCAGAAGAATACGTTAATTCATAACTGTGCGTGTATATCTCAAAAACGATTCCGAATGGATCTTCTACATAACACATTTTGTACGGCTTATCGTTCGGATAATAAGAACGAATTGGCATACGTTGTTTACCACCATGCTCTACAATCTTAGCAACCAAGTCCTCAATATTCGGATCTTGTATACAAAAGTGAAATAAACCTGTATTAAAAGGATTGAAGTCCGGTGCTTCCTTTACCCCATGAGGAAAAGAGAACAATTCCACCCCGATTCCATCAGACGTAGACATATGCGCAATTTCAAACTCTTCCCAATCATCACCAAAAACATCAATACACATTTGACCAATTGCAGTTTCTTTCTCTTTCTTAATTTTTGAAGGTTGCATAATTACATACCAGCCCATTACCTCTGAGTAGAATTCTACTGCTTTCTCTAGATCAGGAACCGTAATGCCTATGTGCGAAAATGATTTTGGATATTCTTTATTTATGTTCATAGTTCTAATTTTACTACAAAATAAAACTATATTTGCCTTTTAGGCAATAACTTACTAAAAAGTACGATAGTTACCAAAAAGGGTTAAATGCTGTTTTTCAAATAGTTATATTCAAAATGAATACAAAAAAATATTGTCCGCTTGACCATACCATGAACTTAATCGGTACCAAATGGAAACCAATTGTACTATTTCATCTTCTTGAGGGACCAATACGCTCTGGAGTGCTTCAGAAAAAAGTACCAGGAATTTCTAATAAAATGTTCACCCAAACCGTACGAGAATTAGAAAAAGACGGATT
>JANQUX010000511.1 GCA_030730545.1 Maribacter sp.
AAGCTGAACAAGCTGCACAATGGGCAAGATTAGATGCGTTTATTAGCAGTATTGACTATTTGGATGAAAACAGAGGGGCTTACGCAGAAAGAAATGCAGTAAGGGGGCCATGGAATCATGTGGTAGATTTAAAGGTATTACAAGATTTTTCTTTTAATGTAAAAGATAAGAAACATACTTTTCAAATTTCTGCCGATATTTTCAATTTTACCAATTTAATAAATAAAGATTGGGGTCAGCGCAAGTTCATAGCTAGTAATGTTAGCCCGCTACAGACTGTTTCAACAGGTGATACACCAGTTTTTACAATTAATGATGGTGATGTTAATACAGATGGTACACCAAATATTGAGCAATTAGATGATTTTGGATTACAGTCTTCAAGATGGCAAGCACAAGTAGGTCTTAGATATATATTCTAAGTAAAAATTCAAGTTTTTTAAAGGCTCTACAATATCAAATGTAGAGCTTTTTTTTTGCTCAAAATTCAGTACATTTAAAACTTAAAATTAGAACTATGTACGAAACTATTCACATGCTACATTCTTACCTGGCATATATAGCATTGGCTGTATTGGTATTAGCAGTTGTCAATGCTATTTCAGGTCTTTTAGGAAAGCGAATCTTTAATATGGGCAAAGATCTTAGATTAAGCCTATTTGCGCTTATTTTATGCCATATTCAACTATTGGTAGGCCTAATATTATATTTTGTTTCTCCAAGCGGTTTAAGCGCAATACAAGAGTTTGGCATGGGTGGTTTAACTTCTTCTGCGCGTTTATTGGCAGTAGAGCATCCTTTCATTAATATTTTAGCTATTGTTGCTATTACCATAGGTTGGTCAAGACATAAGAAATTTGTTGACGGGGCTAAAAAATTCAAAAGCATTGCCATTTTCTACAGTATTGGATTACTGCTTATTCTAAGTAGAATTCCTTGGGGGCAATGGTTCAACTAAGATTGTAGTATTTAAAAAATTATTAAGAACCTAATACATTAGTATTAGGTTCTTTTTTTATTGCTGAACTTTTTTAATGAGGTGCAGGTATATAGGAAAGTGGTCGCTATACCCGCCAATATAACTTCCGCCTGCGTAAGTCCGTAATGGGTAACCTTTATATTTTCCTTTTGGGTCCATTAAGTAATCTGGGGCAAAAATGCCGACTTTCCAATAGCTATAACCTTCTCTTTTTTTGGCTATAAGTGTTGATGTCATGTACAGCTGGTCAAACAAATTCCATTTATCACGGTAAGCTAAAGAACCTCTTCCTTTTTTATAAAGTTTTTCCATTGGTCCGTAGAGGCTTAGCGAGTCCAGATTCTTAGAATTTTTTTCAACCTGTAATATCTTTTTAAAACTCGGGTCTATAGGGTCATCATTAAAATCTCCCATACTTATAATTTTGGCACTGGTGTCTTGTCTTTGAACGGAATCTATAATGCGTTTATTTAGTTTAGCAGCTTCTAATCTAAATGGTCGGCTTCTAGCCTCACCACCACTTCTTGAGGGCCAATGGTTAACCATAAAGTATATCTTTTCGTTATCTAATAAGCCTTCTACAATGAGTTGGTCTCTGGTATAATCTCGTTTTCCGTCAAGATTAAAAAGCAGTAATCGATGGCTATTAAAATTAACAGGTACGAAGGCACTTTTCTTATAGAGTAGCGCAACGTCTATACCACGTTCATCAGGAGATTCGAAATGAACAATGCCGTAATTGAATTTCGCTAAATTTTTATGGTGTATCAAATCTTCAAGTACACCTAGATTTTCTACTTCACAAACTCCGACAATATCAGGTGCAGTTTTATTATCGGTAGAGCCGATTTCAGAAATGACCTTCGACATATTATCTAATTTGTTTAAATAGCGTTCTTCTGTCCACTTATCTTTTCCTTCAGGGGTTCTATCATCATCAAAAATTAAAGTGTCATTTTTGGTATCAAATAGATTCTCTAGATTATAGAACGCAACGGTTCTAATTTGGTAAGTATCAGAATTTTGAGCACATGTAACTAATGAGGAAAAGAAGCAGATAAGAAGTAGTAATCGCATTGTCGATGGTATTTGGTCTTAATTATAAGCGAGTATACGGAAATTTCACGTTAATTATTTCTTAAATAGTATCTTAATAGCTCATTAATAAGACCTTAAGATATAGAATGGTTAAGCATACCCTATTTTTATTACTATTTGTTAAAATATGTTTCTTACAAGCTCAAAGTGCCACTACAATTACGGGAGTAATTAAGGAAAAGATTAAAAGTGAAGTAATTACCAATGCAGAAGTAATCTTAGAAGGAGAATCTACACCGATAACTACTAATGAATTAGGGCAATTTAAATTGATTACTTCAAATAAAGGAGAATTTATACTTCAAATTTCTACTCAAGATTTTGATATTAAAAGAATCCCCGTATTTCTTGATGACAATACTATAGAATTAGGTGTCATTTTTTTGGAAAGAGATATGACCGTAGAAAAATCTATAAACCTTATTAATATTTCCGATGATGAGTTGTTAGATGATGAGATAAATTCTAATGCACTCGCTTTATTACAATCAACGAGAGATATTTTTCTAAATAGGGCGGCTTTTGATTTTGGTCAGGCATTTTTTAGGGTAAGAGGATATGATTCTCAATATGGCGAAGTACATCTAAACGGATTGCCAATGAACAAAATGTATGATGGCAGGCCACAGTGGAATAACTGGGGAGGGTTGAACGACGTAATCAGAAATCAACAATATGCGAATGGTTTAGAAGCATCAGATTTTACATTTGGCGGAATTTTAGGAAACACAAATATAGATTTGCGACCATCTGGCCTAAGACCAGGTACGCGATTGTCTTCTTCACTCTCCAATAGAACATATAGCGGCAGACTAATGGCAACCTATAACTCTGGAGTTAAAAATGAGAAATATGCCTATATTATTTCAGCTTCTCGACGCTGGGCAAAAGAAGGATATATGGATGGTACGTTGTATGATTCGTATTCAGTATATGGTTCATTCGAATATCTATTAAATGAAAAGAATACAATTTCAGCCACTGCAATTGTAGCATCAAATAGAAGAGGACGATCTTCTGCTATCACAGAAGAAGTACAAGAAATTCAAGGAAATAGATATAACCCATATGCCGGTATACAAAACGGAAAAATTAGAAATTCTAGAGAGCGGCATATTCGCGAGCCATTGTTCTTATTCAACTATCATCATGAATCTAAAAGTTTACAAATTAATGCGGGTTTGGGCTATCAAACCGGTGTGTATAAGAGAAGTCGTTTAGGGTATTATAATGCTCCGAACCCCGACCCTACATACTACCGTTATTTGCCTAGTTTTTATCTAAATTCCCCTATTGGTGCCAACTATGAAAGTGCAATACAAGCAGAAGAAGGCTTTATTGAAAACCCTCAATTAGATTGGGAAAATATCTACAAGGCGAATACCAGTATCAGTCAAAACGGCGAAGCGGCTTACGTGCTATATGATGATACCACAAAAGATAATCAGCTTACTGCGAGGGCTACTGCTAATATAGATATTGATAGCCATTTAAAACTTGATTTAGGTATAACGCACAGGCAGTTACATTCTAAAAACTATGCGCAAATAAATGATTTATTAGGGGCAGCATATCATCGCGATATCGATACATTTTCAGAAACTTTAAATGATGTTTCATCTGAAGTAAATAAAGGTAATGGTGCGATTTTTAATTACAATTATGATTTAAAAGGAAGTAATACCGATGTCTATACGCAGATAAATGCGCATTTTAATAAAGTAAAGGCGTTTCTGTCTGGTAAGTATGCTCTAGTTAACTATGAAAGAGAAGGTTTGTTTAAGAATGAACGTTTTATAGATAATTCGTTCGGGGAGAGTGAGAAGGTGAAATTTTCAAATTGGTCATTAAAATCAGGCGCATCGTATACCATAACGGGTAGGCATTGGGTTTCTGTAAATGCCGCGATGATAAATAGAGCTCCTGTTTTACAGAATATATTTATAAACCCGAGGGAGAATAATGCGATAGTGCCCAATCTGCAAAGCGAAACTGTGACTAGTGTCGATGCTACCTACTTTCTTAGAATGCCAAAATTGACAGGTAGGTTTACAGGATTCTATACCCGTTTTCAAAATACAACAGATGTAAATTTCTTCTTCGTTGATTCAGGTGTGGGTTCAGATTTCGTGCAAGAAGTACTCACTGATTTAGATAAATTACATTTAGGTGTTGAACTTGGTTTAGAATACCAAGTATCTAGTGCCGTTAAATTATCATTAGTTGGCTCTGTGGCAAAACATGAGTATGCGAGTAACCCATTTGTGACGATTAATTTTGATACAGCAGGCGCAACCGAAGATTTAATCGATATTTCTGGTTCTAAATTTTTGGGGCAATCGGCAGTTAAGGACTATAAGTTGGCACAAGGTCCGCAGAAAGCAATTGCGGCAGGTATAGAATATAGAGATCCCAAATATTGGTGGGTAAGCGCTTCGGCAAACTATCTGGCAAATAACTATGCCAATATTTCTACGATAACCAGAACCCAGAGTTTTCTAATCGATCCAGAAACCCAGTTAAGATTTCCTGATGCAACAGATGAAAATGTTCAAAAATTACTAAAGCAAAAACCATTAGATAATTTCTATTTATTGAATATGGTTGGCGGTAAGTCGTGGCTTAAAAAAGGCAAGTATATAAGTGTTTTTGCAAGTATTAATAATGTTTTTGATACCACTTTTAGAACTGGTGGTTATGAGCAAAGTAGAAATGGTAACTATGGCCAACTTAAACAAGATAATTTAAGTGGTAATCCGTCTTTTGCGCCTAAGTATTGGTATGGTTTCGGTAGAACCTATTTTTTGAATTTCGCCTTTAGTTTTTAAATACAAATAGTATGAAGATAGAACGTAACATATTTTATTGGATGATAATCATCGGTATTATACTGTCATCATGTGTAAAAGATAAGGAATTTGATGCTCCAGATTTAGATTGTTCTGATGCTGAGTTTACGTTTATAAGTATATCAGAATTAAAGAATATGTATAATGGCGAGACTATTCAAATTCAAGAGGATTTGGTAATTAATGGTTATGTAATCTCTTCGGACAAAGAAGGTAATTTTTTCAATATCATACATTTTCAAGATGAGCCAAATAATCCGTCAGATGGAATGCAAATCGAATTAGAATTAAGAGATGCTCATTTGTTCTTTAGTGTGGGGCAACAGGTAATAATTAAGTTAAAAGGATTGTACTTGGGCGAGTCTAAAGGGGTTTACAAAATTGGCGGGGTATTTACTTCTTTTGGTAACCGTAGCGTGGGTAGGCTGCCTAAAAATGTGATTTTCGACCATGTATTGGTCTCTTGTAATGAGAATGTTGGCATTGTACCTACTTCCGTTAAAGTATCGGAAATAAATGAGTCTATGTTGAATACATTGGTTGTTGTAACTGATGTGGAGATAAAGCAAGAAGAGCTAGGCGAAACGTTTGCGATTAAAGAAGAAGAAACATTGAGAACATTGATTGATTGTGACGATAATGAATTAGTAATGGTCAATAGCGGCTATGCTGATTTTCAAGCCGAAATACTCCCCGATAAAATGGGGACAGCCACCGGAATTTTAACGATGGATAATAATCAATTTCAATTGATCATTAGAAGTGTAGATGATCTTTCATTTAACCAAGAACGATGCGAAGATTTGATAGATGAATTTACGTCTTCTTCAATCTTTATATCTGAAATTGCTGACCCCGATAATAATGCGGGAGCGCGATTTGTTGAGCTTTATAATGCATCTGTAGAAAGTCTTTCGTTAAATGGATGGGTATTGGAGCGGTATACAAATGATAATAGCGAAGTTAGTTCTAGTATAGATTTATCAGAATATATAATTGAAGCCAACGGATTATTGGTTATTTCTCCCAACGCAGAAGAGTTTAAAAATGTGTATGGTTTTGAACCTGACATATCCGTCGGAACAAATTCCCCGGCAGATTCTAATGGCGACGATACTATTGTACTAGTAGACCCTTTCGGTACAATCATTGATATTTTCGGAGTCATTGGTGAAGATGGTAGTAATACCAGTCATGAATTTGAAGATGGTAAGGCTGTGAGAAAAATAGAAATAGTTTCAGGAAATCCGGTTTTTACGATGACAGAATGGACTATTTATAATGATACAGGTGATGAGGGTACCATAAATCAGCCGCAAAATGCTCCTTTAGATTTTAGCCCAGGGGTAAGATAATTTTAAACTATTTCTTTTGAGTCGATTATTTTTTTAATGGCACTTTCAGTTAAAGGTTTAACGATATAATCTTTAACCAATTTGTAGTCTTTCGCCTTATCCATGAATTTAGGGCTTATGAACGAACTGGTAATATAAATTTGAATATGCCCTATTTTATCTTCAGGTAGATCCTTAAATTCTTCCAAAAACGACCACCCATCTCTATTGGGCATGTTTAGGTCTAAGAAGATGACATCTGGCAGTTTAATGTTTTCAACAAGTAAGCCAATAAGACCGTCTAATGCCTCTTGACCACCCGAATAATATAGAATATTGTCACTAAAGTTATGATGCTTCAATATATTCTTACTACTAACCGAAAAGAATTCGTCGTCATCTATGATGCAACAACTAGGAAATATGCTCATTTTTAATTATTT
The DNA here is from genome assembly GCA_030730545.1 of Maribacter sp. Taxonomy (GTDB): domain Bacteria; phylum Bacteroidota; class Bacteroidia; order Flavobacteriales; family Flavobacteriaceae; genus Maribacter. The sequence continues at coordinate 6,704 of JANQUX010000511.1, forward strand.
CAAAAGTAAAAATCCTTAAGTCTTGGGTAGAAAAAAAAGATAACAAATTACTGGTGACTAAGTTATATAAATGATTAGGTAGTACTATAGGTTGTTCAAACAAGTTGCCCTCATTTTTATTAACAATAGTGTTTTATCTTTTAATTTATAGGTTAACTTTCACCAGCAGCCTCTAATATTTTACCAAGATCATCTGGTGTAATCGGTTTTAGAATATAGGTATCTACTTGGTCATAATTTTTAACTCGTTCCAAGTCCCTAGGATCAACTGAAGAGCTAATAATGTAGATGACAATTTTTTTAGATCTTTTGCTTTTACAGTTTTTAAATTCATCTAAAAATTCCCAACCATTTAGAATTGGCATATTTAAATCTAAAAATATAACATCGGGCAAAGGTTCTTTGGCGATGCATAATTTTGTGAGTCCGTCAAGAGCTGCTTGTCCATCACTATAGACAAGTATAGATTTTGCAAAACCTACTTCTTTCATTATTCTCTTTGTGCCATAAACAAATATGGGGTCGTCATCTATTATGCAGCAGAGTTCAATTTTATTCATAATTATTTTATTATGCCTGTTTAAGTTTAATGAATATAGTAGTGCCTTTGTCAACTTCACTTTCAATACTTATGCTACCATTCATTGATTCTATTTGATTTTTGGTTATAAATAACCCTATTCCTTTAGCATCTTTATGTTTATGAAAAGTTTTGTACATGCCAAATATGTTTTCGCCATGTCTGTTTAAATCGATGCCTTGACCATTATCTGTAAATGAAATTAGAATATCATTTCCTTTAATTTTAGATTTTATATCAATAACAGGTGTTCTTTCTTTCGCCCTATATTTTAAAGCATTAGTAAGAACGTTTAAAAATATACTTTCTAAATATGCTGGTACTGCATGTACAAAATGCGATTTATCTACATTAATATTTAGTATTGCGCGCTGTTCTTCGAGTAAGCCATTTATACTCTTAGTTATTTGATTGATTGTGTTGAGTACACTAATACTTTGCATTTGTTCTAGTGCACCGGTTTTTACTTGTACTACATCATTTAAATGCGCTATAGTTTCAGATAAACTTTGGCTAGCGCTTGTGATCATTCTATTTAAATTTTTAACTTCATCTTCATCTTCCTCTTCATTTAAAAATTTGGTAAGCATGGTCATATTAGTAGAATGTGACCTCAGGTTATGCGATACGATATGCGCGAAATTGGTTAAACTTTCATTTTGGCTTTTGGTAACATCTACCAATGCTTCTAATTTTTTTTGAGCTTCAATTCGGTCGGTAATATCTAAAAATTGAGTAATTACATGGCTTACGTTGCCATTTAGGTCTTTTACAGGGGTTGCCCCAATAATTGCATGAACTATATTGCCGTTTTTATGAAAAAATCTTTTCTGAAATTGCAAATTTTCATCGTTGCCTTTAACAACATTACTTTTAAAAGAATTACTGCCTGGCAAATCATCTGGGTGAGTAATATCAAGAGAGGTCATTTTTAATAATTCGCCCTCAGAATACCCTAAACTATGAGATAGGCTTTTGTTAACTTTAAGCCATTTAAGATCCGAACTTACCAATGCCATGCCAATGGCAGAATTCTCGAAGGTTTCAGCGAACAGTTTAGTACTTTCGGCTAATTCAAATTCAGTACTACGAAGATCTGTAATATCCCAATTTGCGCCTGTCATTTTAATGGCATTACCATGTAAGTCTTTAATGGTCTTTGATAGGCCTCTAATAAATTTTATATTGCCATCTTTATGTTTTATTCTAAACTCTTCATCGAAATCTTTAATGCCATTGATAGCATCGTTTGTAGCAGCCAATGTTCTTTCTAAATCATCTGGATTTATTGCCGATGACCAAGCTTTAAAAACCCCTGAAAATTGATTTTTATCAATATCAAAGATTCTATACATTTCATGATCCCATTCTAATTCATTTTTAGTTAGATCATATTTCCAAGTACCAATTTGTGCAGTTTGAGTTGTAATTTTTAAACGCTCTGAGATTTCTTGATGAGCTAATTCAATTTTCTTTCGCTCATCTATATCTTGAAAAGTACCAACAAGTCTAACCACTTTACCATTTAAGAACTCAACTTCACCTTTTGCGCATACCCAAACTTCATTTCCTTTGGCAGTAATAATAATTAACTCAGTATCAAACGGTTTACCTTCGCTAATTGCCAAGCCAACTAATTGGGTAATCTTGTCTCTGTGAACACCTTCTTTATAAAAGTTTATGCCTTCTTCTAAATTCGGTACAAAATCAATGGCTACTTCGTGAATATCTTTCGTGGTTTTTGTCCAGTTTACGGTGTTATTAAGTAAATCGAGTTCCCAGCATCCTATTCTGGCAACCTCTTCAGCTTTATGTAATAGTTCTATTTCTTTTTGTTCAATAGTTATATCATCCAGAAAAATTATGGCGCCGTCAAAACCATGATTCTCATTTTTAGAAGGTATAATTTTCCATTTCAACCATTGAAGGTTGCCATTGGGCAATATAAATTTTCGCCCATGATTGATGTCCTCTTCCCCATTTAAGGCTTTGTTTAAAGCAATTTTGAATGAATCGGGCATTTCGATAATGTTATCAAACAGCGGTTTGTTATCATTATCAGTTTCGTTGCGACTAAATTTTTGATGCCACTGGTTAGAGTAGCTAATAAAGTTTAACTTAGTATCGACGATAGCAATTGCATTGGGGGACTCCTTTAAAAGAAAGTCAACGGCTAATGTTTTCAAAAGTTCTAGAATTTTAATTAAAGGTACATATTATCTTTAAGGTAGGAAAAGTTTGTCGAACGGTAAGAAAATACTTCTTAGTTCAATTGCTTCTGTTTTCTGAATAATGAGAATAATTTATAATACAATCCTATGAACGAGTTTTTTTTTAAAGGAATAAGAGAAGGTAGTTATAACGAGGTTAAATCTATGTTAGAAAAGAATCCTGTACTTGTTAATAGTAAAGATGCTAGAGGGTCGACCCCATTAATTTTAGCAACGTATTATGATGAAATGGAAATTGCATCGCTGTTATTGGACAAAGGTGCAAAAATCGATGCTGTAGATGCCTCTGGTAATACGGCCTTAATGGGTGTTTGTTTTAAAGGTTTTACCGATATCGCTAAATTATTGATAGAAAAGAAGGCACAGCTAAATGAGCGCAATGCTATGGGGGCTACGTGCCTTATATATGCCACCCAATTTAATCGCCTAGATATTGCGAAGTTATTAATTGCCAATGGCGCAGATAAGTCGATTAAAGATAATAGGGGAAACAATGCTTTAGATATTGCTAAAACTCAAGGGGTAAGTGCTTTTGTAGATTTATTGGAATAAGTATTATGCAACAGAATAACAGCCGTTTAAAAATAGCCTTAATACAATCTTCTTTACATTGGGAAAACCCTAGTGCAAATAGAGACATGTTCGGTGATAAAATTAAACAAATTGAACAAGATATTGATCTTATAGTTCTACCAGAAATGTTTACTACGGGTTTTACTATGTCACCTACTAATATTGATCATAAAGAAGGTGTAATAACCTTAGATTGGATGAAGAAAATGGCAGGCTCTAAAAATAGCGCTGTTATTGGAAGTACCGTATTTTATTATAATGGAAATTATTACAATAGACTTTTTTTTGTAAAACCTAATGGAGAATATGACAGTTATGACAAACGACATACATTTACATTGGCAGGTGAACATGAAAAATATACGGCAGGTACCGAAAGATTAATAGTTCATTTTAGGGGGTTTGCTTTTTGCCCTTTAGTGTGTTATGATCTTCGTTTTCCGGTTTGGAGTAGAAATACAGAAAATTTTGATGTGTTATTGTATACGGCAAATTGGCCTACACCAAGAATTAATGCCTGGGATGCATTGTTAAAAGCAAGAGCCATTGAGAATATGGTTTATTGTATTGGTGTAAATCGTGTTGGTGTAGATGAGGTAGGTCATCAATACCCAGGGCATTCTAGCGTATACGACCCACTAGGCGAGTTGATTTCGCTCACCGAAAAAGAAGAAACGATTATTGTAGAGTTAGAGAAGGAAGAAATTGACCTCGTTCGTAAAAAGCTTCGTTTTCTAAATGACAGGGATGATTTTACGATTACATAACAAATTATCTTGCATTCGCCAGTTTAAAAAGCTTAATAATATCTTCCTCTTTCTTCAAAGATAGACGTTCTGTTTTCGAAGATTTTATCATTTGTGAATCTAAGGTTTTGTTGATATCTTTTTTGAAAATAGGAAACTCATTTATGACACCATCTTTTTCGTAATATAGACTAGAGGTTATAACCACTCTATCTGTACTTTCTAGGCTTAATAATTTAGCATCAGAAGGAGCTTTGTTGATTTTAATATCATAAACTTTATATAGATTGTTCTTACCTTCTACTAAGATTTCGGCGAAAACAAATTTATCTTCAATTAATACGGCAACAAATTTCTTTTCGTTTAAAGTAACATTTAGCCCTGGTACAGGTAATAAAGCACTTGTAGTATCATCTTTAAATATCTCTATTTCACTATTATATGCATTAAATTTAGCTAATACAGTGTTTCTATTCAGATTTTTATCAACGATAGTTGCTTGTTCCCAATTATCGTTTAAATATATGCTCCCTTCTATTTTATTTCCCGATTGATTAGAAACTCTTAAAAAAGGAGAATCAATATTACCAGTTTGAAATGTGCCAGATTCATCATTTATATGATTTATCTGTCCGAAAATTAAATTCGCAAATAAAAATGTAGCTATTATAATTAAATATTTCATTTTAAATTTTTTTTGATTTTAATCTATTAAATTAAATGTCTCTATTTTTTCCCAATTGGCACGTAACTCAATTAACGTGGGGTAATAGCTTATTTTTTCAGGTTGTCTATGTTCTAAGAAACTACCGGTATCCCATTTTCCATTACCGTTCATATCGAATACGACTCTAGCTTGGTATTTACCTGGGTTCAGATTATTGAAAACATATTCTTGTGGTCCGCTAGCATAAATTTCTCGCTGTACATCTCCCTTTTCATTGGTTAGCTGAACTATTATGGGGTAAACAATAGTATTGCCATTTAAATTCAATGTCAGGTTGCCATAATCGGCAATACTCTTTGTTCGAAATGAGTATGCTACCGAATCGTTCGATGTTTCGAAAAAATCAGTTACTGCACCGGGCACTAATTCCATTCTATAACTTTGATCTGGATTAACCTTAAAATCAAAATTCAATAAATTTTGTAGGGTGTCAAGTTTTAATGTAAAGGCAATTTCGACAGAATCTTTATCCATCAATTTAATCTTGGTACTATCGAACCTAATTATTGGCGTATTGCTTAAAAGGTTTATAGGTTTATCCATCTCTATATTACCCTTTTGGCTCATTGCAATTTTCAAAGAGTCAAATGCTACTTTTCTATTTTTAACTTTGAAAGTATCTTTTACTGATAGGGCTTCATTGGTAATAACGAAAAGTAGAGAGTCCATTTCATAAGGTGTAAACCAGAAATTAAGTGTGTCTTTTTCTCTTTCTTTGGTAATTATTGTTCTAACGGTATCGGGTATTTCGGTAATGGTTTCAATGAAGATGTCGGTACCATCACCATAATAGCCAAAACTAATTCTATTACTAGCTTCCATACTAGGTACGGCAACACTGTAATCGGGTACTTCCTTAAATAGATTCAATAAATAAATAGAATCTGTAGGTAAGTTGATGGTATCTCTTACAAATCCTATTTTATCGGTTTTTTGATCAAATAGATTATTACCTGCGGCATCTTTAATACCGAACAAAGCGTATTTGCCTTCTTTTAAATTATTAAGTTTAAATATAACTGCGCTATCTAGAGTATTTGTAATGTAATTCGGTGGTCTCTTGTAAACTGTAGAGTCGGTGTAACTACTATCAATTTTATAGAGCATTACACTAACAAATTCATCGGCTTTTTTATTGAACGCATCTTTAATTACACCTGTTAGCGATAATGAATCAATATAGTCGCCAGTAGAGAAAACATATGTGAAAAAAGATTTCGGATTTTCTTCGTTATTATCAACAATACCTTGACCGAAGTTAAATGTATATGTAGTATTCGGCTCAAGGGTATCTTTAATCGTTATTTCAACATATTTATTGGCATTGCCAATGGGTGAAAGCACCGGAGCATTTTTTAAAGGGGGTGAAATTATAAGTTGCTTTTGAATATCTTTTAGCTTCACTAATTCATCAAAATACAATCTAATTTTCTGTCCCGTAAAATTTGTGGTTAAATTAGGTGGCTCGGCCCTCGTTAATTCTGGTGGTGTAATATCTTTTGGTCCGCCTGTCGGTGTACCGCGTTGTGCACATTGGTACGAAACCAATACGATGATAAAAACAAATATAAAACCTAAAATTTTTCTGCTCATTAGTGTGATTATCGACCGCAAAGAAACAACTTATTTTATAGAATTCTAATTCTTTGGTACAACGGCCATACTAGAAATATAAATGACAGCGCCTTTAATATCTTTAAAGGTATTTGCGCAGATTTCTATAGTAGCCCCAGTTGTAATTACATCATCAACCAATAAAATAGTTTTATCTACAAGTAGTTCTTTATTTATTATTTCGTACAAAGACCTGTTATCGTACCATCTGTTTAATCTTGTTTTCTTGGTCTGGGTTTTAGTATTTGCTGTTTTTATAAGTAAATCATCTGCATACCTTGCATTAAGGTGGTGGG
>JANQUX010000512.1 GCA_030730545.1 Maribacter sp.
GTACTGGGGACTAGAAACCGAATCTGACTACAAAATAACAAAAGGTACCGGTTGGTTAGAAATTGGAGGCTGTGGTATGGTCGATCCAAATGTGCTTACAAATTGTGGATTAGATCCTGAGGTCTATTCTGGCTTTGCTTTCGGCGTAGGTATCGATCGTATTGCTATGCTTCTTCATCAAATTACAGACATACGTTTATTGAGTGAAAACGATTTACGCTTTTTAGAACAATTTAAAAGCGCCCTTTAATAGTACTCTGTGAAAAAAGATATTGAAATACCGGTTGTTAAAGATGTACACATCGCCATTATTCGTGAATGGAACGAAGAATTCTTGGACAAAGATTGGAATGCCTATATCATAAATGAACGCGATACCGCTATTGATATGACCATGGTCGTTTCGAAAGGTTATGAAGGTGATCTTAAAACATCGGTAATGAGACACGCTATAGGTGTCGTCGAACCTAAATCATTTAAAAAAATTGAGGTGGTTCAAGAAGATGTGTTAGCATTAAATAATGAATTTTATGTCACTTTCTATGCTGACAGCAAATTGTATGAAAAACGATTTGTGTTCGAGCAAAACACTGTAAATGAAAATAATCTTGTTACAATTCCTTTAATAGAAAAAGACGGCATCTTTGCCAAGTAGTTCATTAATTGCTACCATTTAGTTCATTTATATTTCCCTTTTCTTCTTAATAGCGCTCACTTATTTGTAAAATAATCTTGAGTTACTACCCATATTGTAGTCAATAAAAATTTTTATTGAACTAAAATTCAAGCAACTACCTTATAATTTTGTACCCGTAACGAAGTATTAACTTTTATTAACAAAAAAGAATGTTCGTTTAGTTTGTTTGTAACCGAACTAACTATACCTTTGTCACTTCAAATTTCGAATCATGGAAAAAGAAGAACATAAACAAAGATTAATAGAAGAACTAGGTGTTCATTTTGAAGCTGAATATAATTTACCTCCATTAGCCGCAAGAATATTCGGAAATCTTGTAGTAACTGAAGAATTAGGTCTTACGTTCGACGATTGTCAAATGAAAAGAGGGGCTAGTAAGAGCTCCATATCGACATCACTTAATTTATTGCTGCAGTTAGGTATGATTACCTATTTCACTAAATCTGGCGATAGAAGAAGATATTTTAAAATTTCTGACAAAAGTACATTCTTCATTAAAAAATTAGAACAAGCCCTAAAAAAAGCTGCGAACGAATCTAAAATGATACAAAAAGTAGCAGAGTACGATAAGCAATACAACAATGAAAAATACCTTTCTAACAAAGCAAAAATGGAAACTTATTTGAATTGTCTTGATAAAAATGAAGCGACTAATAAAGAAACTATAGAAGCCTTAAAGAAGTTGATATAAAAAATTAAAAGAGCAGTTCACCGAATAGCGAACAACTTGAATTAACAAAACCCTAACAAGTACTATTACATATTTTAATACAAATAAACATCCATCTAAAATGAAAAAGTTATCAATTATAGGAATCTTAAGTGCAACTCTTCTTCTGAGCTCTTGCTTTAGTTCATCAGAAAAATCAGCACAAGGTCAGGCTGCACCACCACCACCAAGTCTGAAAGTTGCCAAATTAACGAAGCAAGATTTAACTATATACAATGAGTTCTCTACTATACTTGAAGGTAAGCAGAATGTAGAAATATGGCCAAAAGTATCTGGTTTTGTTCAAGAAGTATATGTTGAAGAAGGTCAAAAAATTAAAAAAGGTCAGTTACTTTTTAAATTAGAGACCCAAACTTTAAATCAAGATGCGAATGCTGCAAAAGCTTCTGTAAACGTAGCACAGGTTGAAGTTGATAAATTGAAGCCATTGGTAGATAAAAATATAATTAGCCCTGTGCAATTAGAAACTGCAAAAGCACAACTTGCACAAGCACAGGCAAATTACCAAAGTGTAGCTTCTAACATTGGTTATTCTCGTATTACTAGCCCTGTTGATGGGTATATCGGAGAAATTCCGTTTAAAATTGGTGCACTTGTAAGTTCTGCAATGGCTAAACCATTGACTACCGTATCTGACGTTAGTGAGGTACGTGCTTATTTTTCCATGAACGAAAAAGAACTTTTAAAACTAAAAGAGTCTATGCCCAAAAATGATAACAATATTATGGATATAAAGAAAGCTCCAGAAGTAACCTTGATAATGATTAATGGTGAGGAATATGCTGAACCAGGTAAGATTGCGATGATAAATACTATTATCAATAGCACAACGGGTAGTGTAACAGCTAGAGCTGATTTTGACAACAAAAACAATTTGTTAAGTAGCGGTAGTACTGGTAAAATTAAAATTCCGACAATATACAGCGGTGCTTATGAAATACCACAAACTGCAACTATAGATCTTCAAGGTAAAAAACTGGTTTATGTATTAAAAAGTGATAATACGGTTACTACTATGCCATTGAATATCATTACCACTACTCCACAAGGTTTTGTAGTAGAAAATGGAATTGAAGATGGAACTACGATTGTTATTGAAGGAGTTTCAAAATTAAAAGACGGAATGGCTATTAACCCTGGCAAGTAAGAATTCGT
>JANQUX010000513.1:0-7383 GCA_030730545.1 Maribacter sp.
GGTGGTTGGGGTGGCTATACATACTATGTAGGTGTAGGTGTTCCTGCAACTGTAGATTTCGTAGCAGGTGCTACTTTCGATTTGCTTACAGCCGGAACATACCAAGCTTGGGCTCGTGACGCTGAAGGTTGTGAAAGATTAATTCAAGACAATATTGTACTTGATGTTCCAGACGCGATAGCGGCAATATTAGAAGTAAACATAGAGAACTGTACAAACTTACAAGGAGAAATTGAAGTGAGTGTGCCAACTGGTGGACAAGGAAGTAACTATACATATCAATTAAGATTAAACGGTACTGATTTCCGTGCACCACAAAACACGAGAGTATTCACGGGTCTTGGTGCTGGTAGTTATGACGTAACGATTATAGACCAATGGGGTTGTCCTTTTACAACTAATGTGGTGGTGCTTTATGAGCAAATGGATGTTTCTACAACAGTAGACAAGTCTATTGATTGTACAGTAACACCAGGTGGTGAAATCACCGTTAATGTAAATGGTGGTTCTACAAACCTTGAGTTTGAAATGACTACCCCACTAGGTAGTGTTGTAACTCAAACAACAGGTTTGTTTACAAACCTAATTGAGCCAGGATCATATTCTTTCATAGTTACTGATCTTGATACAACGAACCCTGTTTGTGAAAGAACAGTGACTCAGACATTAGATGCTCCAGTTGACCCAGTGCTATTAGATGCAACTATTGTAAACGTAAGTTGTTTCGGTGGTTCAGATGGTAGTATTAGCGCTAACATTGATCCGGCAACGAATACAAACCCTGAATATCAATATGAACTATATGATATTGCTGATTTGGTTACTCCGATAGCATCTCAAACAAATCCTTTGTTTACAGGATTGATAGCAGGTGATTATCAAGTAAAAGTAATTTCAAGTAGAGGTTGTGAAGACATCAAAAATGAAACAATCACTGAACCAGTAGCATTAACGGTAAGTGCAACGGCAACAGAATTTAGTTGTTCAGCAGATAATAGTGTTAATACGGCAACAATAACGGCAACTGCTGGTGCAGGTACCGGTACCGCACCATATTTGTACAGTATAGACAATGTAATCTTTCAAACATCGAATACATTCAATGTTAGCGATACAGGAAGTGCACAAACTATTAATGTATATGTAAAAGATGCCAAAGGTTGTGACACGTTTGATACGGTTACAATTCAACCTATCAACACGTTTACAGCTTCTATTGCACAAGATGCAGCCATTAACTGTACTGTTGATGAAACAATAACAATCACTGTTGCAGATAATGGATTGGCACATAACTACAGTTATGAGTTGTTGCCAATTGGTAATGCAACTGGTACATTGATTAGTACAACAGCAACTTCTGCGACCTATGAATTAAATGCTGTAGGTTCTTATGTCTTTAGAGTTACAGATTTAGATACAGGTTGTTATGTAAATACAGCTAGTTATACTGTTGCATCGTTCGATTTCATTACGGCAACAGCAACTGCAACAACTGCAGTAACTTGTTTTGGTGAACTTAATGGAAGCTTAGAAATCGATGTTGACGGATATACGGGTAATTATACGTACGAGGTATTTAATGCTGCGGGTACATCAGTTATTCCTGCTACAGCATCAGATACTAGTGTTAACCCAAGAACAATATCAGGATTATCTGGCGGTAGTTATTATGTTACTATTACAGAAACCGATGTTCCTTTATGTTCTGAAAATACGAATAGAGTAACAATTGCTTCTCCTGACAGACCTTTAAGTGGTATTGTTACTGCATTGGCAGAAGCTACATGTACTAATGACCAAGGAGAAATTAGAGTAGAAGTTGAAGGTGGATATAAGCCATATGACATTGTATTGACCAATACCTTGACCGGAGATGTATATACAATGGATGATGTTAATGAGGGACTTTTCTCAGGTTTAGCTGCAGGAGATTTCACGGTAAGCATTACCGATGATGCCGGATGTGTAGTGAACTATACAGAAACATTGGCAGCTGCTACTCCAATAGTGGCAAATGCTACTCCGCTTGTAACAGACCTAGCTTGTTACGGAGATACGGGTGCTGTTGTTACTGCAAATGTAACAGGTGGCGGCAGTGGTAGTTATGAATACCAATTGAATTATTACGATGCAACCGGTACTACGATTACAAATACAACTGGAGCACAAACCAATCCTAATTTTAGAGATTTAGGTGCAGGTTTCTATAGTGTTACCGTAGTTGATGGATGGAATTGTGATACCACAACTAATACTGTTGAGGTAAGAGAGCCAACTGAAGTTCAGGCTAGCTTAATAAGAACCGATGCATTAACATGTGCACAAGGTGCAGAATTTGAACTTACCGCATCAGGTGGTAGTGGTTCATACGAGTATAGTGTTGACAATATCAACTTCTTGCCAATGATAGGCAATGTAGTGTACTTGCCAGAAACAGGTACGTATCAAGCCGGTAGATATCAATTCTATGTTCGTGATGCAATTAACGGTTGTGAGTCTGCAATATCTAATGCAATTACTGAAAGCGAAATACCGCCATTACTATTATTTGTTGATCCAACTGCTGCAGTATTAAACTGTACTGGCGAAAGCACAGCTATTATTTATGCAACTGCTGATGGCGGATTAGGAAACTACCAATATGAATTGTTTACTAATAGTTCTTTAAGCGTAGCTTCTAGAATTGCTGGCCCTCAATCGCAAGGTGTATTTAGAAACCTAGGTGCAGGTACGTATTATGTAACTGTAACTAGTGATGATTGTGAAACAGTACCAGAAACTGTTGTTATTGTAGAACCAACACCATTGACATATACAGAAAACGTAATAGATATTACATGTTCTGGTGAAAATGATGGCGAGATAACGGTTACGTTATCTGGTGGAGCTGGTGGTTATCAATATGCAATTTCACCGAACCTGAACCAATTCTATTCTGAAGGTACATTTACAGAATTGACTCCTGGAGACTACACAATCATCGCACAAGATCAAAATGGTTGTTTCGAATTCTTGACATACACAATTACAGCACCGTCAAGTTTAGAAGTAACGGCAGAGACAACACCAGAAATTTGTGTCGATAGCAATGATGGTTCTATTATTCTTGAAATAACGGGCGGTACGGCACCATATAGTACGGCATTGAATTCTAATAGCGATGCAGACTTTGTGTTGAACAGAACAGAATTCTATGACATGGCTGCAGGTAATTACTTAATAGTAATTAAAGATGCCAATGGTTGTGATACTAACGTAGTAGTTGATATTGAAACCGGTGTAAACCTTAACGCTACAGTAGTGCCTGTTTATGAATGTTCTGGTGACACTCCAGATAATTATGTAAATATCACCTTAGAAGATGATACTGTAATTGGTGATGTGCTATATGCGATAGATTCTGTTGATCCGGCTGATTTCCAGTTGAATCCTGATTTTAGAAATTCGGCACCAGGTAACCATTACATTACCATTGCACATTCTAACGGTTGTTTACAGACCATTGACTTTGTAATAGAAGCTTTTGATCCATTAACTCTTGTTTTAGAGCAAAATAATATGAATGAAATAACTGCTGTTGTAGAGGGTGGTCGAGAAGGCTATACCTACTACTTCGATGGTTATGACAATGGTGATAATAATATATTCTATATCACAAGAACAGATACCTATGAAGTGCGTGTTGTTGATGAGAACGGATGTTCTACTGTTGCAAACATATTTATGGAGTTCATAGACATCGTATTGCCTAATTTCTTTACCCCTGACGGTGATGGACAGAATGATTTATGGATCCCAAGAAATATTGAACAATACCCTCAAATACTAATAAAAATATTTGATCGTTATGGTAGAGTGGTTTCCGAACAATCGGTTGATTCTGAAGGTTGGGATGGAACATATTTAGACAATGAATTGCCAACAGGAGACTACTGGTATGTAGTGAAACTGAACGGCGATAGAGATGAAAGAGAATTTGTTGGACACTTTACCCTATACCGATAAAACTTAACCTAAAATGATGATGCGGAACAGTCTTTTGACACTGGTATTATTTATAAGCGTACTTTCCCTTAGAGGGCAAGAGCTTACGATACCTCAATTATCGCAATACCTTGCCGATAACCCTTTTGTAATGTCACCAACCTATGCAGGTATCGGCGACCACGTTAAAATAAGACTTAACGGACTTACCCAATGGGTTGGCATTAAAGATGCACCCGATACACAGTCTTTAGCAGCCGATATGCGTATTGGTGAAAAATCTGGTGTTGGTATGTTATTGTATAATGATAGTAATGGTGAAACCAAGCAACAGGGAGCTCGCTTTTCATTTGCGCACCACCTTACGTTAGATCGTTACGATGATGAGTTTTTATCATTCGGTATCTCGTATAATTTTAACCAGTTTAGAATTGATAATACGAATCCGGATTTAATAGCTGATCCTGCTTATGTTGGCGATAAAGCTACTACAAACCATAACTTTGATATTGGGGCACTATACAGATATGACAAATTTTATTTCAGTATCAACGCTTCTAATGTTTTAGATAAGGATTTAAGTAATTTCAACGCTTTGTATGAGCCTAATAGATTAAGAAACTATTACGTGTATACAGGTTACAGGTACATGAAGAAAAGAACCAGCAAGGTAGAGGTAGAACCTTCTATTTTGTTTCAATTATTCGAAAGTGACGGGCGTTCTGTTACCGATTTAAACTTGAAATTCAGATTTTATGATTTTGAAGATTATTTCTACGCAGGTATTAACTATCGTTTTTTGAATGATCAAATTGGTAATCCGCTTTACATCGCTCCTATAGCTGGTCTAAAGAAAAGTAATTTTTACTTCGGATATTCTTATCAAGTTATTCTTAACGAACTTCTTGGCTATAGTTCTGGTACGCATGTCATCACCCTAGGGGTAGATTTATTTCAAGGTATCAGTAATTGTCGTTGTACATATTAATCCTTCATGGAGATTCATTAAATTTGTCCTCCAGAATATAACGAATGGGTAAAGTACAATTAGAGAATATAAAAGCATATGCCCACCACGGGTGTTTGCCTCAAGAAACCAATATTGGCAGTGATTATTTGGTCAACGTATCCGTAGACACAAATTTATTAAAAGCCTCAGTTTCCGATCAGTTAAAAGATACTGTTGACTATGTACATATCAACAGAATCGTAAAACAAGAGATGGCAACGCCTTCTAAATTATTGGAGCATGTTGCAAAAAGAATAATCGACCGAATTTTTATTGAACTCCCGACCGTAGATAATGCAATGGTTTCTGTTTCTAAAATCAATCCGCCTATAAACGGAGATGTAGAAAAGGTAACGGTTTCATTGAATTTACAAAGAGGACAATCGGTACAGTAAACTATCCGACCTTAAATAAATATAATTTCTTGGTTTTTAATGCAGCTTAGATTGGGATAATTGTTTATTTTTGCTCTCGCTAAAAAATGGCATCGTGGCCGAGTGGCTAGGCGCAGCTCTGCAAAAGCTTGTACAGCGGTTCGAATCCGCTCGATGCCTCCAAAACCCTTCTTATAGAAGGGTTTTTTGTTTTCTATAATTTTATGTTCCTTACGATTGAAGTAAAAATACAAGCAGAATAGTTGGTATAAAATAGACTGCAATAGTTTTGGCACCTTCGTAATCTTTAGCAATTCGCTGTCCGAATAAAAGCATAAGCAATGTTATACTCGATAATATTGCGCCATATAGCGCAGTGCTAGTTTCTCCTGTACTTAAAATTTGATACACACCTACTACACATAGTAAACCGGCAACTACTTCGGTAACCAGAATAGTACCGACCAACAATGGCACCACATTTTTAAAAGGAGTTTTAGAAAAGTGTTCTTTTAGCCAAGATATATTTCCGGACCAATCTGTAATTTTATCAAATCCGCTTTGTAAAAAGGTGATAATTAAAAATAAGAGCAATAAAATTTCAGTGGCATTATTCAATACTATATTCATGGTGGTTTATTTAAGTTCAGACTTTTTTCTATGAAGCAGTCTAGTTAGTTTAATAGATAAATCGGTAAATATGATTTTAGAATTTCCATTTCTCTCCACATGGTAAATAGCATCTTCAAGCTCTTTAGTGATATCTAAAATGTTGTTTTCATGTACAAAAGGCGCAAATTTCTTCAACTGAAATCCTTCGGCATGTATTTTTAAGTACGCAAGTTCTTCTGCGCCATAATTGATCATAAGCGCCTGTCTCATTACCGTAATACAGTAGCTTAGAAAGTTCTTTTGCGTTTCTCTACCGGTTTTAGCAACCTCTTCGCTCCACAATAACAATTCATGAATTGCGGCTTTGTTTCCTTTTGCTTTAAAAGCGGTGCGAACCCATTGTACAAACCAATTTTCAAAAACTAAATCTTCAGAATCCTTGTTTAAAAGGTCAAGTGCCTTATTGTAATTGCCATTTGCTTCATGGGCCAATAGCATTGCTTCTGGCTTACTAGCACCTTTTTCAGTTAAGGCGGTGGCGATAGCATCTTCTGCCAAAGGTGGAAAATGAACTACTTGGCATCTAGATTTTATGGTTTGTATAATTTGCTCTTCATCTTCACACAGTAGTAAAAAGATCGTTTTATCTGGCGGCTCTTCTATTAGCTTCAATAATTTGTTCGAAGCTGCGGTGTTCATCTTTTCAGCCATCCAAATTAACATCACCTTGTATCCTCCCTCATAAGATTTTAATGATAATTTTTTTACAATATCTTGGGCTTCATCTACACCAATTTGCCCCTGTTTCTTTTCTATTTCAATATGGCGATACCAGTCAAAAAGATTTCCGTAAGGTTGATCGATAATAAATTCTCGCCATTCTTTCATGTAATGGTTGCTTACTGCATGAGATTTTACTTTGTCTGAATTGGAAACAGGAAAAGCAAAATGAACGTCGGGGTGGGCGAAAGACTTGAATTTTAAATTACAGGCGTCATTACCACCACTGTTGTCTCCATTTACATTTTGGCATATAATATATTGGGCATAAGCCAATGCCATTGGCAATAAACCGCAGCCTTCTGGACCTACAAATAATTGCGCATGTGGTATTCTACCTGCATCGGCACTAGATGCCAGGTGTTTTTTAATATGTGAAAGTCCTAAAATTTCATTGAATAACATAGATTCAAATATAGTTGTTTAAAGTGCAACAAATTTACTAGTATTGGGTGTAAATTATCCTATTTAGCTCTTTATCAAAAGCCTTTTAATCTTTACATTTGTTACTTAACAAAAGGAAAATCACATGAAAGTATTGAACGACTTCAATTTTGACAATAAAAAGGCCTTAATAAGAGTGGACTTTAATGTTCCATTGAACGATAAATTTGAAGTAAC
>JANQUX010000513.1:7483-9690 GCA_030730545.1 Maribacter sp.
GCTCACCGTGCGCATGCATCTACAACTGTTGTAGCCAAGTTTTTTCCAGAGGCTAAATGTTTCGGCTATTTATTGGCTAAAGAAATAGAAGCGATCGATAAGGTTATGGCTACTGGCGAAAAACCAGTATTGGCGATTCTTGGGGGAGCAAAAGTTTCTTCTAAAATTACGATTATCGAAAATATACTTGATAAAATCGACGACCTAATTATTGGTGGTGGTATGACGTATACTTTTATTAAAGCCCAAGGCGGTAAAGTAGGAGATTCTATTTGTGAAGATGATAAGATGGATCTGGCCATGGAAATTCTTAAGCAGGCCAAAGAGAAAGGTGTTAATGTTCATATACCTGTAGATGTAATTGCTGCCGATGCTTTTGATGCCAATGCAAATACACAAGTGGTCGATGTTGACAAAATACCTGACGGATGGCAAGGTTTGGATGCAGGACCAGATACACTTCAAAATTTTAAAAAAGTGATTTTAGCTTCTAAAACAATTCTTTGGAACGGACCAATCGGAGTTTTTGAAATGGAGAAATTTGCTGTTGGTACCATTGCTGTTGGTAATTATATCGCCGAAGCTACAAAAGAAGGTTCTTTCTCTTTAGTTGGGGGTGGAGATTCGGTTGCGGCAGTGAAACAATTTGGCTTTGAAAACAAAGTTAGCTATGTATCAACAGGCGGAGGAGCAATGTTAGAAAGTTTAGAAGGAAAAACATTACCAGGGATCGCTGCGATATTAGCGTAGTACAGGGGTTATCGATAAACGGCGTATGACGAAAATTTGTGCATTTTAAGAGAATTTATTTTATTCTCATTAAAAAATGTGCGATTTTCGTTTGTTCCGTTAACGTATTTTACCCCATTATGAATAAAGTAGCCTATAATTTTTCTTGTTTTTTAGGATTAGCCTTGGTGCCAATTTTAGCATTGGCCCAACAAAAGGACCCTACACTAAAGGCAGTAGATTCTCTAAATAGTAACACTACAGTTGTTAATGACTCATTAAACAACGTGGTGCCCATAACGCAGATAGATATTGTGCAAGGCTCCGCGACCGAAAAGTTAACGTTGTTCAAGCCAACAGAATCTTCATCTTATAATCTTCAAGATCATGAGTTAGCTGCAAAGTTCGATAGCCTTTGGATGAAAGAACTTGTAGATGCGGCCCCGCTCTTCAAAGAAATGTACGAAGAGGTAATGGAACTCGATACAGTTTCTGCTTTCGTTTTAGACCTACCTACAGATACCTTAAAAATGCGTTTGGCAAAACTGAATGCTAAAACACCTTTCAACGTTGAGTACAATACATCTTTAGAAAGTGTTATTAGATCATTTTTAACTAGAAAAAGAGGATTAATGGAGCGAATGCTTACTATTAGTCAGTTTTACTTTCCTTTGTTCGAGCAAGAATTCGATAACAAGAACATTCCGCTAGAAATGAAATACTTGTCTATTGTTGAATCTGCCTTAAATCCGAAAGCACGTTCTAGAGTAGGGGCAACTGGTCTATGGCAATTTATGTACGGTACCGGTAAAGAAATGAAATTGAACATCAATAGTTATGTTGATGAGCGTAGTGATCCCATAAAATCTACTGCAGCAGCTGCTAATTACCTAAATAGATTACATAGAATATACGATGATTGGGATTTAGCCTTGGCGGCATATAATTCTGGTCCGGGTAACGTAAACAAAGCAATTCGCCGCAGTGGCGGACAACGTAATTATTGGAATATTAGAAAGAATCTACCAAGAGAGACCGCAGGTTATGTACCAGCTTTTCAAGCTACCATGTATATTTTCGAATATGCAGAAGAGCATGGCTTAAAATCTAAGAAAGCAGATCGCGCGTATTTTGAGACAGATACCATTCATGTAAAAGGACTGATTACTTTTGATCAGATTTCTGAAATGACTGGTATTAATAAGGAAGAGATTAAAGTATTGAACCCTTCTTATAAATTAGACGTTATACCTTTTGTAGAAGGAAAAATACATGCATTGCGATTACCGGTTCATAAAATGGGAAAATTTGTAGCAAATGAAGAAGCTATTTACGCCCATGTAGAAAAAGAATTGGCAAGTAAAGAAAGTCCCATTGCCGAGATTACCAAACAAGCAGATAAGAATAGTATTCAATACAGGGTCAGAGATGGCGATTTTCTTGGCAAAATTGCAGAACGTTATGGTGTTCGTGTTAGC
>JANQUX010000513.1:9700-13384 GCA_030730545.1 Maribacter sp.
CAATGGAACGGCTTACGAAGTAATAATTTACATATTGGGCAACGATTAACCATTTACCCTAAAGACAACTCTAGTACTTCTGTAAAACCTAAGGAAACACCGACTAGAACTGCTGTTGCCAGTAATTCTAAAACACACGAAGTTAGAAGCGGAGACTCTTTATGGACGATTTCTAGAAAATATCCTGGGGTAACTATCGAAAATTTACGAAAGTGGAACGGTATTAGTGGTAATAACCTAAAGCTAGGCACTAAACTTAAATTGTGCGACTGTTCATCGTAAACCAAAACACCAATGAAAAAAAGAATTTTACTTTGTTTTTTAGCAATTTTAGGATTGTCAATCGCCTGTAAAGAAGATGGTAAGGCAGATTACCTACCAGAGTCGGTGGGCGCAATGAATACCTTGACGGTAGTTATCGATAATGATTTATGGAATAGTAGTGTCGGCGACGCCATTCGTGAAAACTATACTGCAGCCGCACAGGGGTTAACCTGGGACGAGGCACTATTTAGTGTTACTCAAATTCCCCAACAAATTTTTACTGGCTCAATTCGTAATACAAGTTCTGTGCTTTATGTGATGGAAGACACCTTAAATGTTGCACACATGAAAACCAATATGTATTCAAAGCCGCAAAAAGTGGGAGTAATCAAAGGTCGCAATAGAGACGAATTGATTGCTAACATTAAAAAAACAGCTCCAGAATTTATTGCGGATTTCAAGACATTAGAAATTGAAAAAGCTCAAAAACGATTTCAAATATCATTGAATAAAGAAAAAGCTTTAGAAGAGAAATTCGATATTTCAATGAAAATACCTTCTATTTATAGAGTGGGTAGAGAAGAAGATAATTTTGTGTGGATAGATCGCCAGATTCAAAAAGGGAACATGAATATTATTGCTTATACCATGCCTTGGGATAGTTTTCAGAACGATTCTACTTTTGTACAAGATATTATAAAAATGCGCGATTCAATTGGCAGTCTATATATTGGTGGCGAAGATATACCTGGCAAGCAAAACCATATGATTACAGAAAAAGCTTTTTCTCCATATGTCTTCCCTGCTGAGGTTTCAGGAAATAAAGCGGCAGAAGTAAGGGGTATATGGGAAATGTCTGCTTACCCTATGGCTGGTCCGTTTTTGACCTATATAATTAACGATAAAGAAAACAACCGCAAATTAATATTAGAAGGATTTGTTTTTGCGCCTGCAACTCAAAAAAGAGATTACATGTTCGAACTAGAAGCGATTATGAAATCGGTGAGGTTTAATGTTACAGAAGAGAAATAATTATCATATTCTTTAATAAAAGTAAAAGGCTCAGGAATATCCTGAGCCTTTTTTATGCAAAATAGGTTCGTTTTTCATTACAAACCTAGAAGTTGTATTTGTTATATATTACTAAAAGAAAACCCTGTAGATACTCTAAAAACTAAAGCATATGCAGCGAAAGCTATTAGTATAAAACACAACCAAGAGAATACTTTGAAGTAATGCTCTAAAATGTAGCTTCTCCAGTTTTTGAAAGCTTCAATATAAATTTCTCTAACAATAGTAATTTTTTCCATGTTCAATGATTTAGGAGTTCTTGCGAGTAAAGATGTTCAATCTTAATGCCTTTATTGAAAAGATTAGTTAAAAGGGCAAATTATTCTATAAAATGTAGTAGGCTGAATATGAGATCTATCAACAGTAAATATGATAGATAAACTACATATTCTACACGTTTTAGAAAATCGACATAGCGTATAAAATCACAGATAAATAGAAAGCAGTTCTGGTCGATACAGGAAGAAGCACATAAATGTATTATAAAACAAAAGGCCCGCTATTTAGCGGGCCTTTTTAATTGATGTTATTTTATATTACATATCTACGATAATAAACTCTGATCTACGGTTAAGGTAATGTTGTTCTTCTGTACAGCGAACAGTACCATCACATTCATTTATCAGTTGTTCTTCCCCATAACCTATAGCACTCTCAATTCTACTTGGATCAATACCTTGAGCTATGATATAATCTCTTGTAGATTTGGCACGCTTGTCAGATAAGTACTTATTATACACACCATCACCCCTTGAATCGGTATGAGATTCAATTTTAATGACCATATTAGGCGAGTCGTTCATTACTTCAACTAGCTTATTAAGTTCTACAGCAGCATCGTCACGTATGTATGATTTATCGAAGTTAAAGTGGATCATTTCTGTTTTAAGCTTTTTAATACCATTCTCAACAGCGATCATATCGTTAAGTTTTCTCATTGATACATCTACATTAACAATCTCGTTATCTTTTGTAGCGGCTTCTCTAGTATCATCAAAATAGCTGCCTTTAGTAGTTTTCAATACATATCTCGTATCGGCATCTAAATCTTCGAAAATAAAGTTACCAGTCTCATCGGTTTCCATTTCTCTAAGTTTGATGTTGTTCTCATCAAGTAATTCAACTAATGCGTTTGGCATTAAATCTCCAGTTATTAACTCGGTTACTATACCCGATACAGCATTTATACTGGTTGGTATTTCTTCTAGCTGTAATGTTTTAAAAGAATAGATATCATCATCGCCTTTACCACCATCGCGGTTAGAGGCAAAGTATCCTTTTTGAGTTTCTTCATCTACTATAAAAGAAAAATCATCTTTTTTGCTATTTACAGGTTTACCGACATTGCGGACTTCTAGAAAGCCAGCCTCATCATCAAAGGCAACTTCGAAAACATCTAATCCTCCTAGACCAACATGACCATCAGATGAGAAATATAGTTTCTTATCATTAATAAAAGGGAACATTTCTTTTTGCTCCGTATTAATTTCAGGACCTAGGTTTCGTGGTGAAGAAAATGAACCATCTTCAAGTACATCTACAACGAAAATATCAGTTTCACCAATGCTACCCGGCATATCAGACACAAAGTATAATTGTTTGCCATCTGTGCTTAAGGCTGGGTGTCCAGTAGAGTAGCTATCACTGTTAAATGACACTTCTTCAGCTTCTAACCACTCTCCATTTACTTTCTTAGAACGATAAATTTTAAGGTGATTAATTCCGTTTTTATCACGCTTTAATTTTTTACCATAATTATTTCTTGTAAAATACATGGTTTCATTATCAGGAGAAAAAGCAACAGAAGCTTCATGATACTTTGTATTAATCTTTTTAGAAAATTTAATGGCATCTTTAAAGTCTTGTGATTCTTCGTTGACCTTAGCAACAAACAGGTCTAAATAAGGCTGATTGTTCCATTTGTATTTTCTAGTAGTAAATATGGAAGAATCTTTTGCAGATGCATAAACCATTTCATCTTCACCATAATACATAGGTGAGAATTCTGAATACTTTGAATTTATGTTCAGGTTGTCGATATCAAATTTCTCTTCCATTCTCAACAGACCGTCTAAAACTATTTCATTCTGTTCGGTATCTTGCTCTATATCTTCTCCAGCTAATTTCTTATTGTATAATTTTAAAAGACGTTTTGATCTTTTATAGTTTCCAATACCTTTAAGAGAGTGTGCATATTTAAATAAGTAATCTGAACTCATATCAGACTCATATTTGGTATATAATATGTTGTACCATTTATAGGCGTTTTCCATATCAGTATTAAAATAATGCGCATCTCCCGCTTTCTTTAATACATCATAGGTATATGCTTTTTCTCCTTTAGATAAG
>JANQUX010000514.1 GCA_030730545.1 Maribacter sp.
TCTATACCTCGTGCAATTTTCTCACCAACGACACTACCCATAGATCCACCAATGAATTTAAAATCCATACAGCAGATAACGATGTCTTTGCCAAAAGATTTTCCGTATCCTGTTCTAACCGCATCTTTGAGTCCGGTCTTTTTTTGAGCAGCTTTTAAACGATCACCGTACTTTTTAGTATCCTCAAATTTTAAAGGATCTTTAGAAGTAAGTTTTTCATCTAATTCGGTAAACTTGTTGTTATCGAATAAAATCTCAAAATATTCCTTACTGCCTATTCTTACATGATAATCATCTTCTGGACTTACATAAAAGTTTTTTGCAAGATCATCTGACTCAACTATTTTACCTGTTGGCGATTTATACCACAAGCCTTTAGGTGTGTCTTTTTTTTCTTCAGTAGAAGTTTGTATCCCTTTTTCTTTTCTTTTAAACCAAGCCGTCATATCATCCATTTTTTGGTTATCCTAAAGTTTTATAGCGTATTTACGTTATTCAAATCTTCAAACGCTTTTTTCAAACGCTCTATGAATGTAGATTCCCCTTTTCTCAACCAAACTCTTGGGTCGTAATATTTCTTGTTAGGCTCATCTGCCCCTTTAGGATTGCCTATTTGAGACTGTAAATAATCTTTATTATCTTGAATATAGTCACGAACACCTGCTAAGAAAGCATATTGTAAATCTGTATCGATATTCATTTTAATTACACCGTAACTGATACCTTCTCTAATTTCTTCAACTGTAGATCCAGATCCACCATGAAATACGAAATCGATATGGTTGTGCTCAACACCGTATTTCTTAGAAATATGTTCTTGAGAATTTTTAAGAATTTTCGGGGTTAACTTTACGTTACCTGGCTTGTATACACCATGTACATTACCAAATGCTGCGGCGATAGTAAACCTTGGGCTAACTTTAGAAAGCTCTTCGTATGCGTATGCTACTTCTTCTGGTTGAGTATATAATTTAGAATCATCTACATCAGAATTGTCAACACCATCTTCTTCACCACCAGTAATACCTAGTTCAATTTCTAACGTCATGTTCATTTTGCTCATGCGTTCTAAATACCCTTTGCAGATTTCGATGTTCTCTTCTAAAGGCTCTTCAGAAAGATCGATCATATGCGAGCTGAACAAAGATTTACCTGTTTCAGCAAAATGTTTTTCACTAGCATCTAAAAGACCGTCGATCCAAGGCAATAATTTTTTAGCACAATGGTCTGTATGAAGAATTACGGTTGCACCGTAAGCCGCTGCCAATTGGTGAACGTGTTTAGCGCCTGCAACTGCACCCAAAATAGCTGCTTGTTGCCCATCATTAGAAAGACCTTTACCAGCATTGAACTGAGCTCCACCATTAGAAAATTGAATGATAACAGGTGCATTTAAACTTGCTGCCGTCTCTAAAACACCGTTAATAGTATCTGAACCAATAACGTTTACTGCAGGTAATGCAAATCCTTTTTCTTTTGCGTAGTTGAAAATTGCTTGAACTTCGTCTCCGGTTGCAACTCCCGGTTTGATATTGTGAGCCATAATTATGTAGTTGTTTGTTTTTAAAATAATGAAAAACAAAAGTAATAAAACAATTATATTTAAAAGGGATAGTTGATACCTATTTGCAATACGGAATTCGCAAAATTGTAATCTCTAAACCAACGTTTAGATTGAATCTCAGCAGGATTATAGGTTTTGAACCCTAAATCTAATCGAAATAGAAAATAGGTAAAATCATATCTTAGACCAAGACCGGTACCGAGTGCAATATCTTTTAAAGAACCTAACCCGTCAAAAGTAGCATTAGGATCTTCAACGTTATCAAGAACATTCCAGATATTACCTGCATCAGCAAAAATTGCCCCATTAATATCACCGGCAATAGGAAATCTATATTCCAAATTTAAAGCCAACTTTAAGTTTGCTTCATTAAAATCGTTGATAGCCGAAGTGCTTCCCGGACCTAAGGAGTAGGGGAACCAAGCTCTATTGTCATTTGATCCACCACCAAAATAGCTTCGCACAAAAGGTATGTTATCAGAGTTTCCATAAGGTATAGCGATACCGAAAAAAGCTCTTGCGGCAAGAACATTAGAACGAGACAGATCCCAATATTTAACGTATTCAAACTCGTTTTTTATGTATTGTGAAAATGGTACACTAAATACTAGTAATTGGTCATTGTCATTTTTATTAAATGGTATAAATGTAGAAAGGGCTGATAATACATTGCCGGCACCTTCAATTTTCCATCGAAATTTATAAAATGAATTATCTATAATACCTGTTCGGTTCGTTTTATTAAAGGTATAGTTAGATGCAAAAATTAAATTATTTTCGGTCAGTCTAATTCTTCTTTCCTCAATAGTATTTACATCATCAAAATCATCACTTGAAGAAGAAACATCACCATCTAGTATAGCACCTGTAAAACCTTTTGTACCTGATGGAATACTTAGTTTAAGTTCATCATCGCTATCGCTAGATTCAAAAAAAATAGCTAGTTCGGGGTATAAACTTGCATTTTCATACGAATCTGCTATATCGTCAAGAAGTT
>JANQUX010000515.1 GCA_030730545.1 Maribacter sp.
AACGTATACTTTCCTGTATTATCTTATCATCTTTACAATTCAGCAACGCATTTCTACAATTGAGTTAGTTCCTTTTTAAAAAAGCGTATTCATAAGCCATCTTTGAAGTATAAATTAATCTTTAAAACCTTATAATATGAAAAAGTTATTATTTACAATTTCCGTATTCGTAATGACCATTACTATGAATGCCCAAGAGAAAGAAGGCGTTACATTAACTGTTATTATTGAAAATGTTCTGAATGATGAAGGGCACGTATTAAGTGCATTACATAACGAAGCTACATTTATGAAAGCTGAAGCACTGGAAACTAGTCATGATAAAGCTCAAGCAGGCGAATTAATACTAACCTTCGAAAACGTACAACCAGGGGAATATGCCTTTTCTGTTCTACATGATGCGAATGATAATAATTCGATGGATTTTGAAGCTAACGGTATGCCAAAAGAAGATTACGCGATGAGCGGGAATTCTATGCCAATGGGTCCGCCGACATTTAGCGATGCAAAATTCACAGTCGAGAAAGAAGATATGCAATTGACCCTTCGATTTTAATGGTTAATTAACTACTGAACAAGCATTGTCAATAGGTTATAATAATGGTTTTTAGTAATTTTATAGCCTTATACTATATACATGACCATTACCCAATTACAATATGTGCTTGCCGTTGCCGAATACAAAAATTTTACTCTCGCTGCCGAGAAGAGTTTTGTAACGCAACCAACGTTGAGCATGCAAGTTCAAAAGCTTGAAGATGAATTAGATATACTTCTTTTTGATCGTAGTAAAAAACCAATTACCATTACCGAAGTCGGTAAAAAAATTGTAGCTCAAGCAAAGAATATTGTAAACGAGGCGGCACGTATTAAAGATATCGTAGAGCAAGAAAAAGGATATATAGGTGGGGATTATGTGTTAGGGATCATCCCTACCATAATGCCCACTTTATTACCGATGTTTTTGAAAAATTTTATTCAGAAATATCCGAAAGTAAATCTGATTATTAAAGAACAGAATACAGAGAGTTTAATCAAGAATATTGAAGACGGGCATATCGACGCTGCTATTGCCGCAACACCTTTAGAGGTTGATTTTATAACCGAAAGACCTTTGTATTATGAACCCTTTGTTGGTTACGTACCTAAAGATCATCGTTTAGGAAATAGTACCCAAATTACACCCGATGATTTGGATATAGCAGATATTTTACTGCTACAAGACGGACACTGTTTTAGAGAAGGTGTTCTAAATCTTTGTAAAACACCGAAAATCGGCGGTGAGCATTTTAGCTTACAAAGTGGAAGTTTTGAAACCCTTATCAATCTTTCTAGCGAAGGCTTAGGCATGACGCTTTTACCCTATTTAAATACGTTGGAACTAGACGATATAAAAAAGAAAAACTTGAAATACTTTAAAGAACCTTCGCCTGCACGCGAAGTAAGTCTTATTTACCACAAAAAAGAACTAAAAGTACAGATTACAGAAGCGTTACGAGATGTTATTACTGGTATTGTTCGTGGAGCGATCGCTTTTCAAGATGTAAAAATTATAAGTCCGCTGAATAAATAATCGCTATTCTTTCTTAAATCGGTACGAACAACCTTCTATACATATATAAGGGTACGATGGTGATAAGGTTAATCTTGATTTACTCTCATTGAAATCTGCCCAATACCCTAAAGTATCTTTTTCTCCGTCGGTAGTAAAATATAGATATAGCTCCTCTTCTTTAATTTCATAAGATCCTGTATCGAGTAGACTTCTATTAAAATCGGTTCTTTCATAACTACCGAATTCATCGAAGAAATAGCGATAGCCTTCTTCAACGTCTTTCCACTCTGTGGCACCACCGGGACTAATATATGATTCTACCAACAACCACTCGCCTACTAAACTAGTATCGTCAACAGGTGTTTCGTCAAATGGCATATCATCATTTTGACATTGCATCAATAGTAAGAACAATATTGAAATAGAAAATCTAATAGCCATAATCTTTTTACTAAAGATGATGAAATCAACATTTGGTTGCTTCAAAAAAAAAGAGCCACTTTACGTGGCTCTCTATTATGCTTTCAAATAAATTAAACTTTGTTGTAATTCTGGCTTATCTGTTATAAAACTTTCTATCCAGATTTTTAATTCTTCTACCTCTTCGGGCAGTAACGTCATTAAGGCTTTCTTTAATTCTTTGCAAAATAGCAAGGTATCAAAACTAACCTTCTTAAGTACTGTTTTACTATACTCTAGCATTGACTTAGACATTTAGTGTTAGATTAATAGGTTTGTTGTTGTATAAAGGTAAACAGAAATGCAGGTCTAATATTGTATACAAAAAGTTAAAGTAATTACTTACATGTTAAATTTTATCGCATTGATACGTATGCAATTTTGTAATTTCGAATTCATGAAGAATTTTCTTTTTTTAGCAGTTACCTTTTTGCTACTATCTGCCTGTAGTTCAAAGAAGTCATTGATTTCAAAAACCTTTGACAAGCAATTGTCCTCTGCATTTTATCAAAATCAGTTTA
>JANQUX010000516.1 GCA_030730545.1 Maribacter sp.
TCAAGCTATAAAAGCAGCAAAAGCGAATCCTGTAAAAAGTTTGAGAACCGAGTAACATAATTGACCATGCTAAAGAACCACCTAAAACTATCGCTTCGTAATCTGTGGAAAAACAGATTACTCTCCTCATTAAATCTCTTAGGTTTAAGTATCGGTATTGGTAGTGTATTGACATTGTTGTTTTCAGTGTATGCATATTACGTAGCAGATGCTAATATTCCTGATCAAGAAAACATAGTGTATTTAAAAACGCACTTAACAGATGGTAATAGCTACAATGAAGTAACCTACCCTTTATTAGATAAAATTTTAAGTACCTCACCAGAGGTAAAAGCAGGTACACATATGCATGGGTGGGGCAATATTTGGTTAGAAAGTGATCATAAAGAATTTCAAAAAACAACAACGTATGCTGATCCAGAGTTTTTTGAGGTATTCGGGTTGCCTTTAAAATATGGAAATCACAGTGATGCCTTAAAAGAGAAATATTCTATTGTTTTAACCGATAAGGTAAGCAAGCAATTATTTGGAGATGAGAATCCCGTTGGTAAAAGCTTAATAGCTGCAGATACTTTAAATCTAACCATTACAGGGGTTTTAGAACCTATTAGTCCGTATTCATCATTCAGGCTAGGGGTATTGTTGCCGAATACGATTTTAGAAGATAATCCGATATTTATTAGACAAACAAATTGGGAGAACAGTTTTTCGCCAATATTCTTAAAGCTAGATGAAAAGGCAGATATTTTACAATTCGAAAAGTAAGTAAATCAACTCGTAGTAGAAAATTATGCCGATCCTAAAACCATTTCAAAAATTGAAATCAAACCACATGCAGAGGTCCGAATGGATTCTATTCCTATCGTTGAAACAATTATAGGAGGGTCTATTGCAGCAGCATTTTTTGTTTTATTGATAGTATTGGTAAACCTTCTAAACTTAAATACGTCTACCATGTTTAGGCGTACCAAAGATATTGCGATCAGAAAAATTCTAGGAGGAAGCAAAAAAGAAGTCATCACACAGTTTTGTTTAGAAAACGGAATACTAGTTTTCGTGGCTATTCTAATTTCAGGAGTTTTATTTTTAGGCGTTTTATTACCGAAATTAAATGATGTTTACGGAGCCGATTTTGGTAGTATAGGTTTCAGTTTTACAGATGATTATCCAGTTATTATAGGAGCTATCGCTTTGGGTTTAGTAGTGACTATAATAGTAGGCGTATTACCTACCTTGAGGTTTATTTCTTTGCCCATTTCAAAAGGCATAAAAGGAAAACTAGATGCCGCAAAGGGTAATTTTTTACTTCGAAATTCCTTTGTCATTTTACAATTTACCATTGCTATACTTTTTATCTGTGTTGCTATTATTCTAAATAGTCAGATAGGGTTTATGAAAAGTGCAGACTTAGGTTTCGATAGAGAAAATGTTATCGCAGCCAACATAGATTTAGATTATAAAAATATAGACGCGGCGAACTCAAACTTTAATGCGTTGTTAGATGAGTTAAAAGCCAATCCGTTTGTAGAAAGTGTAAGCACTAGCCAAGCAGTACCTTCAGATTATTATTTTAACTACAGTACGTTTTATGACCCAAATACCGATGTAGATGTGCGCATACGTCGCTCATATGTAGATGATGGTTATCTAAAAACTTTGAAAATACCGATGGCTATGGGTCGAGATTTCGATAACATTTTAGATACTGAAGAAAGTAAATCTGTTATCATTAATCGTAGTGCTATGAAAGCATTTGGGTGGT
This sequence comes from Maribacter sp., assembly GCA_030730545.1. Taxonomy (GTDB): domain Bacteria; phylum Bacteroidota; class Bacteroidia; order Flavobacteriales; family Flavobacteriaceae; genus Maribacter. The sequence goes on from JANQUX010000516.1 coordinate 1,763, forward strand.
CATCAATAGAAGGTAAACGGTTAGAATATAGAGGCGATGATTCTGATGGTTTTGCGATTGTAGGCGTTATGGAAGATTTTAATTATCAAGATTTACAAAACTCGGTAGAGCCTTTGGTGCATTATTACAATAATGAAAAAGATTTGGCACATCATAGATATTTATCTGTTCGGGTAATGGAGGGGAAAGAAAAGGAAATTCAGAATTTAATGAATACAGCTTTTTCTAAAATGAGTTCTCGTAAAAGCTTCTCTCAAGAGTTTTTAAGTGAAAAAGTTAGTGGTCAATATAGGTTAATAGAAGGGATGTTAAAGACGGTAAATGTAGTTGCATTGATGACCATTTTTATATCATGTTTAGGCATGTTCGGTCTTATCTCATTTATGGCGAAAAGAAGAATTAAAGAAATAGGTATACGAAAAGTATTAGGTGCCGGTGTGTTTAAAATTGTAGTGCTTTTATCTAAAGATTATATTTTGTTGGTAGGTATAGGAGCGTTAATCGCTTTTCCAATTGCATGGTTTGTAATGAATGCATGGTTGGGAAGTTTCGCCTATAGTATTTCCATTCAATGGTGGATGTTTGTTATGGCAGGATTGATTGCTCTATTTATTACAACATTTACATTGGGTATACAAGCAATAAAATCGGCAATGGTAAACCCTGTTAAGAGTTTACGAACAGAGTAGTGAAAAATTCATCAGTCAATCCAAAAATAAACGGACATGTTTAAAAACCATTTGAAAATCGCTTGGCGCAACCTAAAAG
>JANQUX010000517.1:0-8001 GCA_030730545.1 Maribacter sp.
GCTTTACACCAAGTACTTTTTTTTCTAATACATGCTCATTAGGTGGTAAGCCTCTATCTCCGAAAACGTTTGCTTGTATACCTCTCCAAAAAACAATTAGACCAGTTAACATACCAATACCTGCCAAGCCAAAACCATAGTGCCAGCCATAAGTAGCCGCGAGCCAACCGCATAATAACGGAGCAACCCAACCACCAATATTAATACCCATGTAGAAAATGGTAAACCCAGAATCTTTTTTTGGATCTCCTTTTTCATACAACGTACCAACAAATGTGGAAATATTTGGCTTAAAAAATCCGTTACCTACAATGATCAATGATAGCGCCAAGAAAAAAGCAATATCGTTTTCAATAGCCAGAACAAAGTGACCTATAGACATTAAAATTCCCCCTAAGAAAATGGAATTTCGCATCCCTAAAATCTTATCCGATAATTTTCCGCCAATCACGGTAGAGGCATAAACTAATGAACCATAAGAGGAGTAAACAGCTGCTGTTGCATAATCTCTTTCTGCCAAGGCTTTGAAGATTACATCAATCATGTAAAGCGTCAGCAACGCTCGCATACCGTAAAAGCTAAAACGCTCCCACAATTCTGCAAAAAATAAGTAAAATAAACCCTGCGGGTGTCCAAAAATCTGTTTTTGGTCTGAAATTTCAGTACTTTCAGTCATAGTTCAATTAGTTAGTTTATAGTTTCTCTTTTATAAAATTGGTCATTTTGTTATAAAGGTGAATTCTTGTGTTACCACCATAAATTCCATGATTTTTGTCGGGATAGATTCCCCAATCGAATTGCTTATCTGCCTGTATTAAAGCTTCGATCATTCGCATAGAGTTTTGCACGTGTACATTATCATCTCCTGTACCATGTATCAACAAATAATCACCTTCTAATAACTGCGGATAATTAAATGGAGAGTTGTCATCATAACCACTTGGGTTTTCTTGCGGAGTTTGCATGTAGCGCTCCGTATAAATAGTATCGTAAAAAGCCCATGATGTAACAGGCGCAACGGCAATTGCCATTTCAAAAGTATCATTCCCCTTTAAAATACAATTGGTTGACATAAAGCCACCATAGCTCCAACCCCATATACCGGTTCTTTCTTCATCTATATACGGCAACTCACTTAATTTTTTAGCAGCTGCTATTTGATCTTCTACCTCATACTTTCCTAATTCTTTTTGAGTAACTTTTTTGAAATCTCTTCCTTTGAATCCGGTTCCACGACCATCTACACAAGCTACAATATACCCTTCAGCTACTAAAATTTGGTGCCAGTAATCATTAGCACCCATCCAGCTATTGCTCACATTCTGAGAACCAGGACCACTATATTGATACATAAACAACGGATACTTTTTGGAAGGATCAAAATCTTTAGGTTTGATCATGTACATATTAAGATCATTGCCATTTATAGAAATTGTGGAGAACTCTTTCGGACTCACAGCATACCCTTCTAATCTCTTCAATAATTGACTATTGTCTTTTATATCTTTAACCTTCTTACCAGTAATTGCTTGACGCAAGGTATAGATAGGTGGCATTTCTGCATTCGAGAATGTATTAATAAAATATGTGAAATCTGTACTGAAAGATGCATTATTCGATCCTTTAGTTACTGCTAAACCTTTTTTATCATCACCACCGCTGCTAATATTATAAACCCCACGGTTTATAGAACCATTTTCAGTTGATTGATAGTAAATTTTATCTTCATTTTGGTCGTAACCGTAGTATTTGGTTACTTCCCAATCGCCTTTTGTAATCTGATTCATTAAACTACCATCTTCCCCATAAAGGTAAATATGGTTCCAACCATCTTTTTCGCTAGTCCAGATAAAGCTATCATCTTCTAAAAATGTAAGGTTATCGGTGATATCAACATAGGCGTCATCTTTTTCTTCTAAAAGAACAGATACATCACCCTTCTTTGCATTTACCGCATACATGGTCAAATGATTTTGATGCCTGTTCAAAGTTTGAACACTCAACATATCTTTATGATTCATCCATTTAATACGCGGTATGTAATACGCGTTATTTGTATTTACGTCAGAAATTGCTCCACTTTCAACATCTAAAAGATGCAACGAAACTATAGAATTGTTTTCACCTGCTTTTGGATATTTAAATACATGTGGCTGTTGGTACAAACCAGTTCCATAAACATCCATAGAAAATTCTGGCACGTTAGTTTCATCAAAACGAAGAAAAGCTATTTTAGAACCATCGGCATTCCATTCGAAAGCACGAACAAAAGCAAATTCCTCTTCATATACCCAGTCGGTAACGCCATTAATAATTTTGTTTGATACACCGTCAGTAGTAACCTGCTTGGTTTCACCCGAAACCATATTCAGAATATAAATATTATTACTCTTTACATAGGCAACCTGATTACCATTCGGAGATAATAATGGTTCTTGAATTTTGTCTGCACTTATTTGAACTACTTTTTTAGAAGCTATATCATACACATAATAGATGCCAAGTTTTGATCTTCTGAATATTGGTTCTACTTCTGTTGAAAGCAGAATCTTTTTTTCGTCTGAACTGAAATCATACGATGAGAAAGAAGATATATCAGTTAAATCTGCAGAAGAAACTACAGTACCAACTTTTTCTAACGTTTTATAATCGTATTTATCAACCGTGGTAATTTGACTGGTTCTATTGGTATTAAGAACTGTATATTGGGTGCCATTTTTCATGGATCTAAGAGCATCCATACCTTCTGTTCTAAAAGCACCTTGATAAATTTCGGCTACTTCAATCTGTTTTTCCTGTGCCCAAGTAATTGCGGAGAGTGAAAGTAAAACCAACGCAAATAAGTGTATTTTTCGCATAAATAATTGAATTTTGTTAAATCTCTCAAGTTTACCACAATTTCCTCAAAAAAACACGCTTTACAGTGAAAAAGAAAGTGCTTTTAACTCTTTACCTATCGAAAGTAGATTATTGCCAATATGCTTATCTTTGCTACCGTAAAATTATGCGCTATTTTTCTAAATCGCGACTATTATACAACATCGAATATTAGTAGAAAGTTATACCTAAATGACCAAGCCAATAAGTGGTTTCTCCAAACTTACGAAAGAAGAAAAAATAGAATGGGTCACCACAAACTACACCCAAAATGCCACGCAATCAAAGAAGATATTGCAAACCTACTGGAATGAAAATTCTAGTATTCAGCAATTACATGATGAGTTTATTGAAAATACACTCACGAATCTTTATATGCCTTTAGGCATTGCCCCTAACTTTTTAATTAACGAGACACTTTACGCCATACCTATGGCTATCGAAGAAAGCTCTGTTATTGCAGCCGCTAGTAAAGCTGCAAAATTCTGGTTGAACAAAGGCGGATTCAAAGCTGAAATCATAGGTACAGAAAAAGTTGGTCAAGTGCATTTCATTTTTAAAGGGGAAGCAACAAAACTGAACTCCTTTTTTACCTATATAAAACCCATTTTACTTGCCGAAAGTGCTTCTTTGACCACTAGTATGGAAAAAAGAGGTGGTGGTATTTCTGATATTATTTTAAGAGACAAAACCAGCGAATTAGAACATTACTTTCAGCTACATGCTACTTTTCAAACGAAGGATGCTATGGGCGCTAATTTCATCAATAGCTGTTTAGAGCAATTTGCAGCTACATTGAAAAAAGAAGCTGCAAATTATGATGAATTCTCATCCGTGGAGAAAGATGTAGAAGTAGTAATGAGCATACTTTCTAACTATGTACCCAATTGTACCGTTCGTGCCGAAGTTAGCTGCCCTGTTGAAGATTTAAAACTATCAGCAGAATTAACCCCGCAACATACTGCAGAAAAAATAATACAAGCTATTAAAATCGCAAAAGTAGAACCGTACCGTGCGGTTACGCACAATAAGGGGATAATGAACGGTATAGATGCCGTGGTATTAGCTACTGGTAACGACTTTAGAGCAGTAGAAGCTGGTGTACATGCATATGCCTGTAAAAATGGTCAATACAGTAGTCTGACCCATGCTGAAATTGAAAACGGAATTTTTAAATTCTGGATTGAACTGCCTTTGGCCTTAGGTACCGTTGGCGGACTCACAAACTTACACCCTTTGGTGAAACTGAATTTAGAGATACTTCAGCGACCATCGGCAGAAGAGCTGATGCAAATTGTCGCTGTGGCAGGTCTAGCACAGAACTTTGCGGCTGTTAGCTCTTTGGTTACTACCGGTATTCAAAAAGGCCATATGAAAATGCACCTTCTAAATATATTAAATCAGCTAGGTGCGAACGAGAATGAAAAAGCTACTTTGGTAGCACATTTTAAAACTAACCCAGTAACACATCATGGAGTGGAACTTCAATTGAAAACTATAAGAAAATAAACCGTTCACGTATGACCAAGGAATTTTACAGTAACGGAAAATTATTGATTACAGGAGAATATGCTATTCTTGACGGCGCCAAAGGTTTGGCATTACCCACAAAATTCGGGCAATCTTTAATCCTACTGGGTTCAGATTCTGAAAATTTTGTCTGGAATAGTTTAGATGCGGATGAAAATATTTGGTTTAGCGCCGAATTTTCTAAGAAAGATTCAAAGACCGTTTATACTTCTGATCGGGATGTTGCCCATCGCCTATCTCACATTCTTTTGAAAGCTAAAAAGTTAAATCCTGATTTTTCACCCAGTACAACCGACATCAATTCGGCAGAAGCAAAAGTTACTTTCCCTATAGATTGGGGTTTGGGCACATCATCTACCTTGATTACAAATATTGCAGCCTGGGCAGGCGTAAATCCGTATCAATTGCTAGAAGCTACTTTTGGCGGTAGTGGTTACGATATTGCATGCGCCACCCATAATACAGCAATCACTTACCAAAGAAATGGTTTTGAACCCCATGTAACCGAGGTAACGTTTAATCCCAACTTTACTGATCAGTTATTTTTTGTGTATCTCAATCAGAAAAAAAACAGCAGAGAAGCCATTAATAGCTACAGGAATTTAGATTTTAATAAAGAGGAGCTGATTTTAAAAATCGATAGCATAACAGAGCACATTTTAGCTTGTACTCATCTTAAGGATTTTGAACTTCTATTAAACGAACACGAGGATGTTTTATCTAAGACACTTCAAATCGATACTATAAAAAAAATACTTTTCCCTGATTATAACGGTACTGTTAAAAGCTTAGGTGCTTGGGGAGGAGATTTTGTTTTAGTAACCGGTACGCAAGCCGACATGACATACTTCGAGAACAAAGGATATTCAACCATAATACCTTACTCAGAAATGATACTATAAAAAAAAGAGCAACCAATTGGTTGCTCTTTTTTTTATATAAACTTACAAAGTAACTACTAGTAGAACGTAGCTCTTTTATCTTCAATTTTAGAACCGTCTTTCAATGCGTTATAAACTGCAGTGTTCACACGGCTAGCAGCACCAGTTTTTATAGCATTTGAATAAACGCTATAGTTATCTAATTTCGGAGCCTCTGTTTTCTTAACGATTTCAATTTTAAAAACACCAGTGTTTCCTTGAATTAAACCTGAAGTTTGACCAGCAGCCATACCATATGCAGTACCTACTACTACTGGCTCGCTACCAGCACCAGGTATAGTCGGTGACTTAACGGTAAGTGCAGAAGCATTTGAAACACTTACAGCATTATCAGATGCAATAGCACTCATTTCTTTACCCTTGTTAGCTGCTATAATTTGCGCTGCCTTACGTTCTTTTCTAATGATCGGTAAAACAAGTACAGAAGCATCTTCAGCACTCATTACACCTTCTGCATAAGTACCAGTTAATTGAACTACAGCATAACCGTTGTTGATGTTGAATCTCTTAACATCACCTACTTCAGTATCACCATTAAAGGCCCACTGTACAATATTTCTTTGATTTGTTAACCCAGGTAGGTTCTCATCTAAAGCTTTTATCTTATTTACAGGACGAACTACGTATTCAGCTTTCTTAGCCAATGTTGAAAATGCACTTTCATCATCTGTAGTTTCCATTTCAAATTTCGTAGCATTCGTAAACAATGTATTTATTGTTTCTTCTGATGCAACAATTTCTCTAGATATAGTAGCAACCTGAACTACATCTTCCTTATCGTCAATTTTAATAACGTGGAAACCGAAATCAGTTTCTACCAACCCGATGCTTCCTTCGTTATTATTGAATGCGAAATCATTGAATTTAGGTACCATTACGCCTTTTTGGAAATATCCTAAATCTCCACCATTTGGTGCAGATGGTCCGTCAGAGTTATCTCTTGCCAATTCTGAAAATACAACTCCAGATTTTTTAGCTTCTTTTAATAATTCTTTCGCTTTAGCTTCAGCCTCTTCTTTTGTTCTTGTTACTTCAGGATTTGCTCTTGTAGCACCTGTGTAAGCCAATAGAATATGACTTGCTTTTACAGAACCATTAGGTTTTCTAGCGATCATCTTAGAAATCTTATAAGAATCTCCATCCTTATAAGGACCGTATATTTGACCAACACTTAAACTCATTATTGTATCTGCAACGCTAGAAGGTAGATTTTTCTTCGCCTTGAAAATAGTATCGAACTTAGTATCAGAATATCTATCTAAAAATGCAGTAACATCTTTTGTATTTCTAAAACCTCTAATAGTATCGTTACGATCTGTTTGAGTATTATATTCTATAGTATCATCTAACAACTTAGAAACTTCAGCTTGAATGGCTGCTTGATCAGCATCAGATGGCTTTTCTTGAAAATATACATATTGCAAATCTCTTGCAGGATCTTGCTTGTATTCTTCTTTGTGCTTATTAACGTAATCAGCTATTTCGCTTTTAGTAACGTTTATTGTGCTATCTGCAATAGAAGTATAAGGTACTCTTATGTACTTTATGTCCATTTTTTCATTAGCCAATTTATAGTCTAGCTCCCCTTCTTTCAAAGTAGCTCCAACACCGGCCTTTACCATATTAAAGTAAGTCTGCTCTTTTGCCAATTGGACTATTTCGTCTTCTGTCTGTAACCAAGCATCATATTGTGCAGGGTTGTTTACTTTCCAATCAGCAACGGTTTGCTTAAATAAATTTGCATCGAACTGACCGTTCTGATCTTGAAATTGAGGATTCTGTGCGTAACCGGTAGTTCTTAAAAAATCAACAATTTGATCTTGCTCAATACCGATACCTAAATCTTCGAATTGCTCACCTAAGATTGTCTTTCTTACTTTGTTCTCCCAAACCTGGTTTACAACTTGCATAGATGATGCCGTTGGACCAACTCTGTTAGAAGCAACTTCTACTTCTTGTCTAAATTCATCAATAGAAATTTCTTCTCCATTAATTTCCGCCACAGACGAACCTACTTTTTCTCCTCCTAAATTACTACTGGTAAAAACTCCAGAAATAACAAATGCAAAAAGCGCCAAACCTATAATCAAGATCAACACTGTTGTACGTTTCCTAATATTTTCTAATACTGCCATTCTAATTAACGTTTAAAATAATCGTTTGTGGTTATTGGGAGGCAAAACTACCATTTTTAATTGAAATAATAAAAACTAAAAAGCCTCCTAATTTATTGATTGATGCACTGTTATTCTTCTTTTAACAGTTCTATAGAAACTAGATCAATTTTTGTGTTCGAAACCTCTAACACCGTAAACTTATAATCTTCTATAGTAAGCTCTACTTCTTTATCTGGAATTTCACCTAAGGTATGTACCAAAAGCCCTCCTAAGGTTTCAAATTCATCTGACACCGGAAGGTCTAACTTATAATTTTCGTTGATATAATCTACCTCTAGACGAGCCGAAAAAAGAAAATGACGTTCATCAACACGTTCTTCGCGCAAATCTGTTGTATCATGTTCATCTTCAATTTCACCAAAGAGTTCTTCAACAATATCTTCAACAGTTACAAGACCAGATGTACCACCGTATTCATCTAGAACCACGGCAATACTTTTTCGTTTCTTCATTAATGTGTTCAGAATATCTTGAAT
>JANQUX010000517.1:8101-13125 GCA_030730545.1 Maribacter sp.
GCATTTTGAAAAATCTGTATTTCTGTATCTACATCATCTTCTTCCTTAATGGTTTCCATCTGTTCGGTAATATAATCACCCAGTTCTAATTTACTAAATGCCAATTGCACTTCATCACCAGAGGTACCGAATACATGTTTTAGGATCAAGTCAGAAATCCAAATAATAAAATCTGATATAAAAGAGAATAAAATATAGAATAAAAAGGCTGGAATAGCCAATAACTTCAAAAGGTTATTCGCATAAATTTGAAAGAGAACCTTTGGCAAAAACTCTGCCGTTATCAATATTATAAAAGTAGAAATCAACGTCTGTGTCAACAAACTGAAATCGGTAATAAATAACTTTAAAATGGCATTATCTGGCACGATACCCGTAAACCAATTCATAAGTACATCGCCCATGAAAAGTCCGTAAATAACCAGTGCAATATTGTTACCAATTAGCATGGTAGCAATAAACTTAGATGGTTTTTTGGTTAATCTGGTAAGTACAGTTGCCAAAAATCCTTCTTGTTTTTTTTCAATTTCTATATGAATCTTGTTCGCAGAAATAAAGGCAATTTCCATTCCTGAGAAAAATGCTGAAAAAATTAAGGAAAGTATAATGATAATACCGGCTGTACCCACTATTTATTTAGATTATCCTGTTTACGCTGTTCGAATTTTTTTCTATAATTTCTTCTAAACAAGAACATACCAATAGAAACTATAGCAAAAAATATGAAAAAAAACGCCATAGTTCTATCGGTGTTCCAATCTGAAAAAATTCTGTAAATTGAAAAACCGGCCACAATAACATATAAGTACTCTGTATACCTTAAAATACTAATCATTCTTTTGTTCTTTATCTTCTTTAATCAACATAAGACCATAGGTTTTATGTGCATTTAAAAATTTGAGGTCTTTTTGAATATCCATTCCTTCCCCATCCATCACCGTACCGTCATCAGGGTTGGTGAACGTAAATTTTTCTTGTGTAAATGCCCATTCGTTACCACGATCATAATATAATTGTGATGTTGCCAATTTCTTGCCGTCATCACTTTTTATAAGCACATTACCCCGCAAATCTACGATAGAAGTCTTAGAATACAACACTCCAAAATCTGCCTCTATGGTAGTTTTTTCATTTTTCTCATTAAAAATCTCCACTAACAAGCCTTCAGGAAAGGTTTGATACGGAAAAGACAACTGATCAAAATCGTTTCTTATCGGACCTGAAATTACAGCTAAAACCTTTGAAGACCCTAATTCTTCTGACCCCAACTTTTCAGGAGACTCGGTGTAAGTGCCCGAAAAATTTTCTGCTACGCTTCTCGGGTAGACTTTTTTCGCAGCTTCATCACCTACTCTCTTGTAGTCGTCTTGACAAGATAAAAAAAGCATTGCCATGGTACATACCACGGCAATGCTTTTAAAATTATGAATCTGTTTCATTTTTTCTATAAAGAAGGTACTGTAATGCTACCACCAACCCAACAATTGAATGAAATAGTTTTACCAGCCATACCTGAACTAAAGATCATTTCTTTAGTTGGTGCTTTTGCACTATAGCTGTTTGCCGCCTGACTTGAAGAACCACCTAATGATGGATCTACTTTACCAGCTCTTCTTGCCATATCGGCAGCTTTCCAATACATTGCTCTTTTTTCGAAAGCCGATGTACCACAATCATTTGCACTAGTTGCATACAAGTTAGCAATTAATAAATATGCACGACCGTTAGACGGGTTAGCATCAATCGCTTTTTGTGCATAGCTACGTGCAGAAGACTTACTACCTTTTCTTTTATTAATTACTGCTACTTTATAAGCAATCTTAGATTTTTTATCGTTATCAGTTTCTAAAGATAATGCCTTATCGAAATCTGCAAGAGCACCTTTGCTATCTCCATTTTTCATTTTCAACGTACCACCGTAAACATAAGCATCAGCAGATGGATCTAATCTTAATTGCGCTTCGAATAATTTTTGGAACATTGCATCATCTGTACATTCTTTGTTGAACATAAGACCAACAGCTCTTTTTACCCAAACAACATCATTTTTTTTCTCTTCAAAACTCTTTTCGTAAAGTGGAATAAGGTTACCACAATCTGCTAAAGGTCCTAATTTAGAATCGATACTTCCTGCAATTTTACCATAATTCTCAGAATATGAATTGTAAGAATTTAAAAGAGATTTTTCTTTAGAAGTCAACGTACCCGCTTCTTCTTTAGGTAAAAGCTTAGAGATTTTACCAGTGATTTTTTCGTTTTCTACTTCAATTTTCTCTGTTACTGCATCGTATACATCAAAAACCTCTTGCAAATCTTTTCTACCAGCCTTATGCTCATCAACTAAACTAGAGAAGTAGATATATAATGCTTTAGGGCTTGTAAAATTTTCTTGATCTTTAGTAAATGCCTCACTTAACATGCTGTACATTTTAGCATCGTCAGCCATTTTATTATCATACATGACCATAGCTTTATCTACCATAGTCTCACCAGCGCTAGTTTTAGATGCAAAATGCATCAACTTATTGTCATAAAGACCCATAAGATCATTTGCAAATTTTTCTTTATCAGCACCAGTTGCTTTTTCTAATTTGTCTTTAAGTATACGCTCACCATATACATAGATAGCGTTGTTTAATTGTGGACAAGTTTCATAAACCATTTTCCATGGCTCATAAGCTGCGTCATAATTTTTAACTTTTGCATGTTCAGAAAATATGGACAAGTTTGTCATACATTCAGGGTTTTGCGCCTGTGCATTGCTCACTCCCATCATCCCAAGAAACATAATTGCCGTGAAGTAAAGTTTCGATTTCATTTTTTCTATTTTTAAAATGGTTAATGTACTAAATTTTTATTAATTGATTTTTCTTTTCTGGAACCAACGATCGTTTAATGATAGCCCTACATTAAGTTTGAAATAGCTCTCTTCGATCAAATTAGCACGAGTAGTTCCTTTTTTACCAAATTCAAAACCTAAGTTAAGATTCGAGAAACTTCTACCCAGTGGTAAGCCTAATCCAAAAGTTATGCCAAAGTTATTTATATCAACATCGTTCACCAACATACCGGTCTTATCTAGGCGCAAACCTGCACGGTAAGTAACTCGTTTTAAGTAACTTGAGAAAGAATCGTAATCTGGTGTAATAAATGCACCAAATGCAATAGAACTTGCATCTTCATAGGTAACACTTTCTGCACCTAAGAATGAATTCTCGAAAGAACTCATTTGCTGAAAACTATATTCAGCACCTACAAACCATTTATAATCTTCACCATAACCCAAACCTAATGTCGTCGTGGTAGGTATTTTCAATTCTGTATTGCTTAAATTCTGAGCAGCTAAATTTACTTCTACTTCTTCTATTGTTACCCCACTAGCTACCGAAAAAGAACCTAACTGCCTTTCGTTTTCAGAAACAAGATTACCCTGCGTATTTACGCGAACTGAAGAATGAAGTCTTTGCTTTCCCTTAATTAGCGGACTATAGTTCAACGCGTAATTGAAATCAAAACCATTAACCCTAGAACTTCTTCTATCGAAAGTACCAAATTGAATATCTTCAACTTGTTGTAACCTTTCACTCTCTAAAGTACCGAAGATGAAATTTACCTTTGCACCAATGCTTAAATCTTGAATAATTTCATACCCTACAGAATAGAAAGCTCTATTTAAACCGCCAGTACCATTATAAACATTGGTTAATGATCCACTTGTATTGGTTCTTTCTTCAACGAAGTTATAACCGACAGAAGAATATGGCATTATACCAAACCCCATACCTAACCCATTACCAACACTAAAACCAAGTGCCAAATAATCTAAAGTAGTTACAGAACTTTGTTGTTCTTCGGTAAAACTTTTAAGGGTAAACTGCTTATTCGAGACACCGGCCGTATAGGTTACAAGACCTTCTTTATCCATTACCTCTAACCCTAGCTTGCCGTAAGCGGCAGGGTTTTTTAAATTTATATGTATACTATCGGCATAAACGCCAATACCACCCATCATTTGATTTTCTACAGTACTAGTGCTTTTTATATCTCCAATTCCGAAGAAGGAATAAGGCGAAACGGTACCATCTTGAGCGTACATACCAACAGTGGTAATGTATACAATTGCAATTACAATTTTTCTGATCATTTAGTGCTTGTTGTATTCCAGCAAATAATTAAGCCCTTTCAGGAGAAATTTGGAATCCGCAAATATGGTATTTTTTAATCGTTTAGACAAAAATAGTGTATCACCGCCTGTTAAAATAATTGTTAAATCTTTAAATCTAGCTTTGTAGAGATCAATGACACCGTCTATTTCAAGAGTAATACCATTTATTACACCGCTATGAAGACAGTTTTCTGTTGTATTACCAATATAGTCTAATAGTTCTTTTTTCTCGAGTAAAGGCAATTTTGCGGTCTGTTGATGCATGGCATTATAGCGCATTTGCACACCTGGAGATATCGCTCCGCCCAAATATTCATCGAAATCATTCAACATATCATAAGTAACACATGTACCTGCATCTATTATCAAATTATTCTTATGCGGATTAAAATAATACGCAGCTGTTGCAAGTGCAATACGATCCACCCCTAAAGTTTGAGGAGAGGCATATGAGTTCTTAAATGGCACTTTTGAGGCGCTAGTTAACTCATGTAAATCGCAAAAAACGGCTACAACTTTCATTTGATCCTTAGAAAGTGACCCTACACTAGAAACTATTGCAGATTGTATATTCGGGTATTCTTTAAAGATTTTCTTAACGGCTTCAACAAACAAATCAGCAACAACAGTCTCTAAATGAATTATTTCCGTCTTTTTAAAGATCGCTAACTTAACGTTTGTATTACCTGCATCAATTATTAAATTCATGTTACAAAGATTAAAAATTAAAAAAACATTTCTCTTTTTTCATGATTTTGTTTGTAAATCATAAAATTGAAATTATATTTGCAGCCGCTTACAGCGACATGGTGCCTTAGCTCAGTTGGTAGAGCAATGGACTGAAAATCCATGTGTCCCT
>JANQUX010000518.1 GCA_030730545.1 Maribacter sp.
GGTCTATATGAATCTTTTATATGTCCGTAATCTTGAGATTTTTGATTTGTATTATGAATTGCAAAGCCTATTGGCGTCCCCGTAGTTTTACCTTCAAATATTCCTGAATAGAACTCTACTTCATCTGGTTCTTTTCGTTGGGTAACAATGGCAGATTGACCTGGTTTACGACGATTAAGATCATGTTGAATGGCTTCGAAATCTAATTCAATTTCTGAGGGACAGCCATCTATAACTCCTCCTATTGCTTTTCCATGAGATTCTCCAAAAGTGCTTACCCTAAATATATTTCCAAAGGTATTTCCGGCCATAATACGTATGTTCTTAATGATATAATACTGATTGCAAACCTTACAAATCAACTGGCTTCAAAGGTAAATGTTAATCGCTGGAATGAAAAATTTAAATAGCGTATAATATTAGCTTAACATTACCTATTTGTGATAAAGATTATTTAACCTTATGATTAAAAATTGTTGACCAAGTAAATAGTAAGTGCATATACTAATAGGTTTAATTTTGCCATAAAAATTATCCCCTTGAAAAAACGACGTCTTGAAATAGTTGTGCTTTCTGATATTCACTTAGGTTCTTATGCTTGCCATGCAGAAGAATTACTAACATACCTATCTAGTATTGACCCAAAAATCTTAATTCTCAATGGTGATATACTTGACGCAAAGAAAATGCGTAACAATTACTTTCCCCCTTCTCATTTAAAAGTAGTTAAGAAGATATTTTCGCTAGCATCAAAAGGTACCGATGTACATTATATTACCGGTAACCGCGACGAACCTTTACGTAAAATTGATGAAATTTATATGGGTGCCATACAAGTTTCTAATCGGCTTACTTTAAAATTGAACGGAAAAAATACACTATTTTTTCACGGAGACATTTTCGATTTTTCATTTCGGCACTCGCATTGGCTTTTGAATTTTGGTGGAACCGGTTTTGATATGCTTTTAAAACTTGCCAAACTGAAGACAAAAACCTTTAATCTATTCGGAAAAAAGAACAAACCATTCACTAATTCGGAATTAGAATATGGAGAGCGTGATCCACAGCAAATAGCACTTTTTGAAAAAAATGTAGCTAAAATGGCTATTAAACAGCACTTTGACCATGTCATTTGCGGGCATAGTCACGCTCCGAACAAACAGGTCTTTGAAACTAAAAAAGGGGAATGTCTTTACCTAAACTCCGGTGATTGGGTAAAGCATATGACAGCTCTTGAATACTCTTTTAAACGTTGGAAACTGTACCGCTACGAGAATGATAAGCTCGCATCGTTTTATATGGATGAAGATCTTAAATCAATGGATATGAACGAGCTTATGGATACTATAACGCAACGGAAGGAAAGGGAACTAAAGAACCAAAAAGAGATTGACGATCTAACAGACTAGTTTACCAAAGCCTCTTTTAAGATACTTACTGGATGTTTCGCTATTCTTTTGGTGCCGTCAAAAATTTGATGTCTACAACTTGTTCCATTAGCGGCGATGATGGTTTCTGGACTAGATTTGTTCACTGCGGGGAATAATTTTAGAGCTCCAATTTTCATGCTTGTCTCATAATGCTCTTCTTCATACCCAAAAGAACCAGCCATACCACAACAACCAGATGCTATAATAGTAACCTTATAATTTGTGGGTAGATTCAATACATCAAAAGTAACTTTCTGATTACTCAACGCTTTTTGATGACAGTGATTATGAATTTTAATATCTCTAGCGTCATCTGTAAAATCTGACGAAGCTAAATTACCATCTGCAATTTCCTTTGCTAAGAACTCTTCGATCAAAAAAGAGTTGTCGGCAATTTTCTGGGCCGTCTCTTTATCTGATGTCATACGTTTGTATTCATCTCTAAAAGATAAGATTGCTGAAGGCTCTAAACCTAGCACAGGCAAACTTGCATCTGCGAATTTCTTTAATTCTTGTGTATTCTTAATCGCTAGCTTTTGAGCCTGCTTTAAAAAGCCTTTTGAAAGAAATGTTCTCCCACTTTCAGCATAGTACAATTGAACATCGTAGCCAAGTTTTGTCAATAATTCTATAGCATCTTTCCCTACTTCAATATCAAGGTATTTGGTAAATTCATCAATAAATAGTACTACTTTTCTCTTTAACTTAATATTTTGACTACCATATTCTTGAAGGTGTTTATCGAAATTAAAGCTATAAACTTTAGGTAAACTCCGTTCTTTAGCTACTCCGCTTGTTTTTTTCAACAATCCGCCTAGAAATTTGGAGTCATATATCGCGTTTGTCAAGCCCGAGACCTTACTTCCTAATCCGTTTAACTTGGTATTGTAAGCAAACAATTTTCCTCGTAAAGAATAGCCATTTGTTTCTTGATATTGATATAAAAACTCTGCTTTTAAAGTGGCTACATCTACGTTACTAGGGCACTCACTTGCACAAGCTTTACAACTTAAACAAAGGTCAAATGCTTCTTTAATTTCAGGACTATCAAAACTATTCTTTGCTGTGCTATTTGGG
>JANQUX010000519.1 GCA_030730545.1 Maribacter sp.
AATCTTCTGCCATAAAAACGGGAGACATATTACCAGGACCAAAAGGGGCAAACTGTTTTAGAATGCGCATTAACTTTGGAGTAATATCTTGTAGCTCTATAGTAGTATCTATGGTAATTTCCGGTATTAACATTTGTGGATCAATGCTCTCCTTCACCACCTTCTCAAACTGATGTTTGAAGTTATTATACTGCTCTTCTAACATCGTTAATCCTGCCGCATATTTGTGTCCGCCAAACTGTTCAATGTAATCCGCACAACCTTCTAAAGCATTATATACATCAAAACCTCTAACCGATCTTGCCGATGCTGCGAGCTTATCGCCACTTTTGGTAAAAACGAGTGTTGGTCTATAGTAGGTTTCAGTTAATCTCGATGCTACTATGCCGATAACCCCTTTATGCCAAGTATCTTTATAGACGACAGAAGTGAACCCTTCTTCTTCTTGATTTTCTTGAATTTGCCCTAGTGCCTCTATGGTAATTTCTTGATCTAGCCCTCTTCTATCTGTATTGAATTTTTCGATTTCAGCAGCGAATTTTATGGCTTGGTCCATATTGGTTTCAGTCAAAAGATTAACCGCATATTGACCATGCTTCATTCTACCGGCAGCATTAATTCTAGGTGCAATAATGAACACTACGTCGGTAATCGTAAGTTCTGTTTTATTGATTTGATTTATAATAGCTTTAAATCCGGTTCTAGGCTGCTGGTTGATAACCTGTAAGCCATAGAAAGCGAGTATTCGATTCTCCCCGGTTATCGGTACAATATCTGCCCCGATTGCAGTTGCCACTAAATCAAGGTAATAGATTACATCGTCAATAGTTTCTCCTCTACGAGATCCTAATGCCTGAATTAACTTAAAACCTACACCGCAACCGCATAATTCATCATACGGATATGAACAATCTTCTCTTTTTGGGTCTAAAACTGCTATTGCCCTTGGCAATATTGTACCAGGTCTGTGGTGGTCACATATGATAAAATCAATACCCTTTTCTTTGGCATAAGCAACTTTGTCAATTGCCTTAACTCCACAATCCAAAGCAACAATTAAGGTGAATCCGTTATCCTCTGCAAAATCGATTCCTTTATATGACACTCCGTACCCTTCATCATATCGGTCCGGAATATAGGTTGCCACATTAGGATAGTAACTCAACAGATACGATGACATTAAAGCAACGGCGGTTGTACCATCGACATCATAATCGCCATATACCAAAATGTTTTCGCCATTTGCAATGGCTTCTTCAATTCTGCTTACTGCAATATCCATGTCCTTCATTAAAAAAGGATCGTGTAAATCTTCTAACTGCGGACGAAAGAAATCTTTCGCCTCTTCATACGTAGAAATTCCTCTTTGCAACAATAGCTGCGCCACCAAATCATCGACCTTTAACGCACTCGCTAAAGTATCAATATCTTCTTGTTTCGGTTTTGGTTTAATTGTCCAGCGCATTTTTTTAAATTAAAGTTCAAGTTCAAAAATCAAGTTCAAGTTCAAGTTGAAAAACTCTCAAAAAGAATCTTTAAGCCTCCTTTAAAAATTTGAATTTCGGTTACTTTTTATTTTTAATGATTGTTGCTATAATTCGTATTAATTGTTCTAATTCGTCTAATATTTCAACTCTTTTAGATGCATTACCATAATTTACTTTAGATAATATTTTAAGATTGACCCTAGACTCCTTCAATTCTTTTAGAGTTATAGAGGCTTTGTTGATATAATCCTTAACCGTATTTGTTCCTTGTGCTTCTCCAAAATTGAGCGCAGAACTCCCTGCTGATCTTAGTAATTGATTACCATAATACTGACCGGTCATATCAGACGGCAAGTCCTTACAGAAAAGTACTATGTTAGCTGCAAAATCCACCAATCTATCTTCAAGGTCAAACTTTTTATCTGGCATCATTTTTATTTGAACTTGAACTTGTTACTTGCGATTGAACTTGTAAATTTATTTCTTATGAAAAACAGTCTTAATCTCTAGCTCAGCGAATTGTCTGAACATTTCCATTACTCCGCAATATTTTTCGATAGATAAGTCTACTGCTCTTTGTAGTTTTTTCTCGTTTAGGTCTTCACCATGAAAGTGATATTCTATTACAACCTTATCATAAAACTTAGGATGCTCATCTGTTAGGTTTGCGATTGTTTCTATATGAAACTCATCTACTTCTAATTTCATCTTTTTAAACATTGCCGCTACATCTAAGCCAGAACAACCTGCCAATGAAGACAACATTAATGCTTTTGGTCTAAAACCACTACCGTCACCACCATCTTCTTTTGCGATATCTATTCGTAAAGAATGCCCTGAAGGATTATTACTTTCGAAAGACATGTTGCCCAACCATTTTGTGCTAATATGATTTGTTGTACTCATAATTTTATGTTTTTTGTAGGCTACAAAAATACAACAATATAGGGTGAGGTTTTGTTAGCAATTAGCAATTAGCAATTAGCAATTAGCAATTAGCAATTAGCAATTAGCA
>JANQUX010000520.1:0-452 GCA_030730545.1 Maribacter sp.
ATTGGGTATAGATATAAACAATACTAGTTAACGAAGATAATTTATGTTAGATATTAAGGTATTACCTTTTAAAGAATTCGATATTTATGAGTTATATAAAGCTCTGCAATTGCGTAGCGATATTTTTGTGGTAGAACAAGATTGCGTTTATCTAGATTTAGATGGTAAAGATGAAAAGGCAATTCATGTAATAGGATTTAAAGATGCTAGAGTGGTGGCATACACGCGTATTTTTAAACCTGGTGATTATTTTGACCAAGCAAGTATTGGTAGGGTTGCGGTACATAAAGAGTATAGAAAATATGGGTATGGTAAAGTTATCATGCAAGCTTCAATAAAAGCGGTAGAAGAACTTTTTAATACGAATGAAATACTTATTTCGGCGCAAGCTTATCTTGAAAAATTTTATAACGATTTAGGTTTTAAGACTATAGGTGACGGCTATTTAGAAG
>JANQUX010000520.1:462-6851 GCA_030730545.1 Maribacter sp.
ATTTAGAAGACGGCATACCTCATATAAGAATGATAAAAAAATAAAAATAGATACAGATTTTGATTAATTAAATTGTTAGTTGATAAATACCAAACCATATTATATTACTATGAAAAAGACATTTTTTATTTTGATCTTTTTAGTTAATTCTTATTCTATTTTCTCACAATCAAACGAATGTAATGATGGTGGGAATTTTGAATGTGGAAGTTTAAAAGATCGAGGTGAAATAGTTATTACAGCTTTAGATCAACTTGGTTGTAAATATGAAAAAGCACATTTGTATGCGATGTTTCCTAGAATAACTATTTATGCAGGTTATGTTTTTAAAGAAATAACCTATTGTAGTTCTAATGAAATAGATCCTTATCAAGGAAGACTACAATTTATATATTGTATGCCAGACACCTGTCAAGAAATAGATATAAATATTTATGATTTTAATGATCCATATTTTCAAACAAGTACAGGTAAAATACTAAAAGATATAACTCTAATGCCCTTTGATGCTACAACATCTTCAGCATTGATGGGTGCACATCTTACTAGTTCACTAAATAAATTTAATAATGAAATAATAATATCACCCCGTTTTGGTTCTATAAGAGGAGAATCTGATGAAGTGAGTTACTTAGCCTATCATGATGATAGATATTTTATTCAGATCGACATTGATGATAAAAACAAACGTTTTACAGAACCTATTCAAGTAGAGAATTTTATTTCAGTATATGTAAATTTGATAAAGCTTTAATAAGTAAATCAAAAAATAAAAATGCCCGCAATTTGCGGGCATTTTTTATAAGTGTTATTAAAATATAATATTTATATTTTAATAGGAGTTTTATTAGTTAAGTTAATATCCTCTAACATAGTGTCGGTAAATTTATAATGACCCTTAGTTGTAATAATTCTAAATCGGTTAGAGTTCATTCTACTTAAAGTATCTAAAAACAACCATTTCGATTTCAATAATCTTGTCTTTGGAGATTTAAGACTTATATCAAAATAATATTTTCTACCATTTTTAATGGCCACGATATCTGGTGTAATATTGTCTTCTTTTCCTTTTCTAGAGTATGATTTAGGGGTTTCATAGCCTTCCATATCAGCTTTAATATTCTCAAAACCGGTAGCTTCTAAATGTTGAATTGATTTTTCTAAAAATTCTATGTTTTCTGACTTTTCTACTTTTACCATACCTATCAAGATAACAAAAAAAAGGACAATTCCTAATTTTAAACGTTGATTAACAATATGTTGTGTTTAATATTAAAATTATAAGAGCATATTTAATAATTTTTATCAATAGGACTAAATAACTTTTAATATCTAAAAAAATTGGAATTATTAGACTGTCTTTATGTTTTTAGAAAGTACTTCACCAATTTTTTTGACCACGCCAACAACCAAAGCATTTCCCATAAAAAATGCTCTTTTGGTATTTGAAATACCATCAAGTAATGTATGATTATCAGGGAACATATTCAAACGTTCTAATTCAATGGGAGTTAATCTACGCAACCCTTTTTTAGTGCTGATAACATGCTTAAAGCGCGACGCGCTTTTACCACCTTCACCAGTTATTATTGTTCTTGAAGCATTGTCTAACGCATCAGGAAATATCATATTACCCTCATTATAATGGTAAGCAAAACCAGATTTAGAAGTCCGGGTTTCTTTCTTTGCACCTTTTAGATAAAACCATTTATCATGTTCTTCTTCAGGAATATAAAATTCTTCAGGTATTTTTTCTTGCTGTAAAACATCTGCTAAAACCGTTCTTTTACCAATATAACTGGCCGTTGTTTTAGTGGTGTATACTTTTCCTTTAATGAATACTCCTGTATTTTGAAATGGAGATAATTTTTCACCTAAATTAAAATTTTCAGATAATGAAACAAGGTCATCCGTAATATCAAAAGATGTCAATTGTGAAGAGGTGCTTGTTACCGGAAATGCGGTTGCAATGGTTCCCTTTTCAAAAATCCATTCTTTTGCTGTAGCTTTTTTAAATTGTTTATAAAGCGGCGTAGATTTATGGTATCCTAAGAAAAAAATACGTCTTCTTCTTTGCGGCATTCCGTAATCTGCAGCATTAATAACCCGCCATTCTACTGCATAACCTAAGTCATCTAAACTTTTAAGCATAATAGCGAAATCTCGACCTCTTTGGTTTGATGGAGATTTTAATAATCGATCTACATTTTCAAGAAATAAGTATTTAGGCGGATTTTTCTTTTCCGACAAAATTCGATGAATGCTCCACCATAAAACCCCTTTTTTACCAATAAGACCTTTTGAGTTATTTAATGTAGCCGCAACAGAATAATCTTGACAAGGAAAACCCCCAACCAAAATATCGGCATCTGGTATTTCATTGGTTGGTACTTCAGAAATATCTTGATTTCTATGATTCTCATGACCAAACCTAGCTTCATAAACATTAGAGGCATGTTGTGTTTTCGTACTAGGCTCAAATTGATTACTCCAAACTACTTCGTAGTTCTCGGTATCCTCTAATCCTAAGCGAAATCCACCAACGCCTGCAAAAAGTTCTATGACCTTTAGTTTCTTCATTTGCGATAAAATTACATAATTTCACAAGGCTAATACTATTAGAAATTATTTTACAGATGAAGAGAATAATCTTAAAGAGGTCTTTTGTATTGATTTTGATTGCTTTAAATGCAGCATGCGGAGTTCATATGGATGAAAAGAAATTATTGGTCAATGAAATTGAGAACATAAAGAATGTATTTGCACCAGATAAACGTACCGCACTTTTCAATTTAGAGGTATTAGATGGTCCGTCGGGTTTTACTTTGGTGGGTGAAACTAATTTACCGTTAGCTGTAGATTCTTTAAATAGTGTTTTAAAAGAAAAAGGGATTAAAGCAACCAACGATATAAAGATTTTGCCTGCAGATGAATTAGATGGTATGACCAAAGCTGTTATTAATATTTCTGCAGCAAACCTTAGAAGTAACCCTAAACATTCGGCAGAATTGGCAACACAGGCAACTTTAGGTACCGTTGTTAATGTCTTAAAAAAAGAAGGAGATTGGTACTTGATACAAACACCAGATATGTATTTAGCGTGGGTCGACCCAGGCGGAATTCAATTAATGAATGCTGATGATATTAAAAGGTGGACAACTGCAGATAAAATTATTTATACGGATACTTATGGACATGCATATAATTCTGAAGAGGGTAAGAATAGAACATCAGATATTGTTGCCGGAAGCTTATTAAAACTATTAAGTAGTGATGATGAATTTTTTAAAATTGAATTTCCAGATGGTAGACAGGGGTACATTTCTAAAGATGAAGCAGAAGAATATGATACCTGGTTATCAAATTTAAGCTACAATGCAGATTCACTTATTGCTACTTCGAAAACCTTAGTGGGTGTACCGTATTTATGGGGCGGTACTTCTACAAAAGGTGTTGATTGTAGTGGTTACACTAAGACTATTTATTACTTAAATGGCATGGTAATTCCGCGAGATGCATCTCAACAAGTGCATGCTGGTAAGCCTATAGATTCTATTGCAGATTTCAGCAAATTACAGAAGGGAGATTTGTTGTTCTTCGGAAGAAAAGCAACAGATACTACTTCAGAAAAAGTGGTTCATGTAGGTATGTGGATCGGTGATAACCAATTTATACATTCATCTGAGATGGTACGTATAAGCAGTGTTGATAAAGATTCGCCAAATTATGATGCGTTTAATGTAGGTAGATATTTAAGAACCCAACGCTTATTAAATGAAGATGATCCTTTGCTTCAAAACCTAAATATTACAAAACCGATAAAAGATTAAAGGTATTTTTATAAATAGGTGTTTCATCGATTTTAAGGTAAAGAATAAAACATAGTAATAATGAGCTCGTTTTAATATAGAACGAACATTTACGTACTATGAAAAAAACAATTCTTTTTGTTTTAATTTGCTGTTTTGTAGGATCATCTTTTGCCATCGCTCAAAAAGATGCAGCCACTATCTATTTTAAGGACGGAACTAAACTTCGAGGTTTAGCTAAACTCATTAATGGAGACCAGGTAAAATTTAAAAAGTTTAAAGGGGATAAAGCACAAAAATTTCATTTCGAAAATATTGAGCAGGTAGTTATAAATGATAGAGAAGAGACTTCTACATATATTTATTTAGAAACCCGAGAAGGTTATTTTAATGTAGTAAGAGAATTAGAAATAGGCAAAGTAAGTCTTTATGTTCTCGAACAAACAGGTTACTCTGCACCCATGTTTGTTGGTGGTGCAAATGGCCAAATGAATATGGCGCATGGTAATTACTATGACATTAAAAATCTATATGTTAGAAAAGGTGTTAATGGTGAAATTACACACTTAGGTTCTAACCAACTTTTTAGTAAGAATTTCAAAAATGCAGCTTCGACCTATTTTTCAGATTGTTCTGTTTTAGTGGAGAAAATTCAAAATAAAGAATACAAGAAAAAGCACATTAGAGATATAGTAAGCTTTTACAACCTAAAATGTAGTGAGGAACATGTGCTTATTCTTAAAAAATAGTCTTTCTGTTTTTATTAATCGGCAGTAATAAACTCGCGTATATCTTTACTTAATTTAATAAGATCTGGTTCATGAGTGTACATCATATGACCACCTTCATAATACTTCATTTGTACACGCTCTTTTACGATACCGTTTCTATCAAAAGTATATTCAGCATCAAAAAACGGAGTAATTAAATCATAATATCCACTTGCTACCATTACTTTCATAGCTGTATTTCTACGCATGGTTTCACCTAGATCCGGAGCAGTATTTACGGGCATCGGTTCCCAATATTGTCCATCAGGTACGGTTCTCCATCGCCAATTAGATCCGCCTCCAGAAGTAATATAGGGTCTATCCATTTTTACCTTTAATTCTGAAGCGAAATAATGATTTAAGCTAGCAGTATAGGCAGCACTTATTTGATAGCTTGCCGCATCGCCCAAATGCGGATTCTCAGATACTTTATCTTCTTCATCGCCCATAAATCGTCCGTCTAATCTACCAATAGCCAAACCCTTTTCTTCTAATAATTTTTTCTGAAAACGACCCATTAGTATTCTTAAGTTAGATTGTAGAATGTACGTTTTATCCAATCCTGTGAAATAAGAAAGTTTTTCTGCTATCGTGTTTTTTTCTGCTTCAGTTAATGAATTGCCTTTGTATAAAGAAGGTATATAGGTGTTGTATGTAAAATCTCTACATTCTTGTGTAAAACTTTCTAGAGATTTGCCCTGCCCTGCTTTTTTATGATACCAGGCTGTTGCAGCCATACTTGGTAAGTAGGTAATGAACGAAGTAATATTGTTAGAAACAGAAGTAGAACCTGCATAATCTAAAGCTTGCGAAATCAATATCATTCCGTTTAAAGCCATATTTTGACCAGAACCTTCTAAAGCTTTTCCTAAAGCTGCGGCACGTGTAGTACCATAACTTTCACCAGCTAAATATTTAGGTGAAAACCAACGTTCATTTTCAGTAACCCATGTTCTAATAAATTGAGCAAAAGAATATACATCTTCTTTTAATCCGTAGAAATCCTTGCCATCACCTTTACCAACCAAACGACTATAACCAGTACCTACGGGATCAATAAAAACTAAATCGGTAATATCAAGCAGACCATGGTCATTGTTCACTAAATTATATGGTGCGGCGCCATCATCAGATTTTGCATCAGAATCAACTTTTACAATTTTAGGTCCAAAAAACCCCATGTGCAACCACATCGAGGCAGATCCAGGTCCGCCATTAAATACAAAAGTTACCGGTCTTTTAGCGGCATCTCCCATAGTGGTTTTAGTATACGCTACTGACCAAAATGTAGCAATAGAATCTCCCTCTTTATTAGTTAAAAAAGTTTCTTTAGCTGTTGTGGTGTAGTCTAAAGCTGTACCGCCAAAAACACCTTTATGCTTGGTTACAAAAGAGTTTGCTTCTGGTATGGGTTTCGTTTTAGATTCCGTTTTAGCTTCTTGAGCTTGCGAAAATTGAAGAAATAAAATACTGGTCGCTAGTAATAGTAGATTTCTCATTTTGAGTAAAAGTATTGATGGAGTTGTTCGTTTGTACTTTTAAAAGTAACAATAATAAATGAACAGCTGTACTGGTATTGATTGGAATATGTTTCAATAATTGCATCACCTAAGATATCAGAACATTGAGTATATTTATATATGTATTTTTTGCATCAGTTCCCTTTTTTTATAATTCAACCAAACACGATTAGCATGAAAAAACAACCACTTAAATCGCAAGTACTAAGTGCTTCCCTTTTGTTATTATTAGGATGCGGAGTCATCAATTCTCAAGAAACTAACGATGGTTGGGAAACCATGTTTAACGG
>JANQUX010000520.1:6861-12948 GCA_030730545.1 Maribacter sp.
TCACCTAAGATATCAGAACATTGAGTATATTTATATATGTATTTTTTGCATCAGCCCCCTTTTATTTTTTTTAGGATGCGTAGCTATTAATTCTCAAGAAACAAATGATGGTTAGGAAACCATGTTTAACGGAAATGATTTAAACGGATGGACAACAAAAGTTTACCATTATGAAGTTGGGGATAATTATGCAGATACTTTTCGTGCAGAAGATGATATGTTAAAGGTGAGATATGATAAATACGAGGGAGATTTTAATAATAGATTTTCGCATTTATATTATGATAAACCTTTTTCAGATTTTCATTTTACAGTGCAATATAGATTCGTTGGCGAATTGTACAAAGGCGCACCAGAATATACGATTCTGAATAGTGGAGTAATGTTTCATTCGCAAGACCCACAAACCACGTTGAAAGAACAAGATTGGCCCATAAGCGTAGAAATACAATTTTTAGCAGGTGTAGAAGAGGGTAAAAAACGCCCAACCGGTAACATGTGCTCACCAGGTACCGATGTGGTTTTTGAAGGTAAAATTGACCCTAGACATTGCATTAATTCCACATCCGATACGTATTACGGGGATCAGTGGGTAACAGCAGAGTTAGTAGTGTACCATGATTCTTTGGTGAAACATATTATTAATGGTAAAACAGTATTAGAATACACAAAACCACAAATTGAGGGTGAAGTAGCAAATGGTTATGATCCCAAAATTAAACAAGATGGTAAGCTTTTGAAAGAAGGTTTTATTGCTTTACAAAGTGAAGGGCAACCTATCGATTTCAAGAATATAAAAATCCGCAATCTAAAAGGATGCACAGACCCACAAGCAACGAACTACAAAGAGTATTACGAGGTTTCAGATTCAAAAGCATGTAGCTATAATTAAATTGGTCGCTTAAGAATTAAGTAAACAACTCTATTTTAAGATAGCACCGTACTTAGAGTTATTGCTTAATAATTCGGTAGCTGCTAAAATAGCATCATCGTTATTTAAGTAATATTGGTATAAGCCATCTCTGTAGAAATACCGCTTTACAATTTCATCTTCAAGATTCTTTTGAATCTCTCTTTGGTATTTGTCTAAAGCGTTGATTTTACCTTTTTCTATGTTCGCTAACAAGGTTTTATAGCTATCCTGAACATCTGAGCCTAAAAAGTCATTTTCATCGCCAGAGAGCGCCTTTTTAATTGCCAGTTCAGCCTTAGTTTCAAAAGAGAAACTACTCTGTTTTACATAGTTCTTGAAGGCACTAAAATCGGCATCTGTAAATTTAAAGTCGGCAACAGCACTATACTTATGTGCATAATGGTAGTTGGTAGCATAATCGAAAATGACATTATTTTGTAACAGTGCCAAAGTAAGGTCATTGGTTTTAGAAGTGGCTACTTCAATATCTGGTAAAATACCACCACCATCTTGTACTTTTCTACCGTTACGGGTCGTAAAATCATTGAAAGTAGTATTACGCACTGCTTTACCGCTTTCATCTCTGTTCCAATAATCTAACGATTGTATGCAACGACCCGAAGAAGTGTAATATCTAGAAATTGTAACTTTAAGTTGAGTACCGTAAGTCAATTTAAGAGGGCGTTGTACTAAGCCTTTTCCGAAACTTCTAGCCCCCATTATTACTGCCCTGTCTAAATCTTGTAAACTACCAGAAACAATTTCACTGGCCGAAGCACTGCTTCCGTTTACTAAAACAACTAGCGGAATTTCTTCATCTACAGGTTGATTGTTAGTATGATATTCTCGGTTGAATTTTTTGACCTTCGATTTCGTGGTCACTACCAATTCCCCTTTTGGTACGAATAGGTTAGTCACGTTAATAGCTTCAGATAACAATCCGCCAGGGTTGTCCCTAAGGTCTAATATTATTTTTTCTGCACCTTTACCTTTTAAATCTAAAAGAGCCGCTTTTGTTTGTTCGGTTGCTTTGGCATTGAATTTTGCGAGAACAATATATCCGGTTTTGTTATCGATCATTTTAAAGAAAGGCACGGCATCTACTTCAATACCTTCGCGGGTAATAGCCGTAGTATTTAGTTTTCCTTGTCTTTTATAAGTTACACTTACGGTAGAGCCATTTGCCCCTTTTAAAAGCTCACTGGCATTATCTTCAAAATCGGCTACTTTGATATCACCAATCTGTATTATTTCATCACCGGCCTTTAATCCTGCCTTATCTGCGGGGTATCCTTGGTGTGGTTCAATAATTAGCAGTTTATCATCAAAAGAACGTACCATAGCACCAATACCAGAATATTCACCAGCATTGTTTATGCGATACGTTTCAACATCTTGTTCGTTTAAGAATTTGGTATAAGGATCCAATTCGTTCAGCATATTTTTAATGGCGGTATCCATTAATTCTGCCGGATTGGTTTCGTCCACGTAGTTCATGTTCAATTCTTTGAACAAGGTGGTAAAGATTTCGATCTGTTTGGCTATTTCAAAAAAGTCACTCTTATAACTACTACCTACGAATAGAAAAGCGATGGCAATTATGGGTACAAGTACTTTTTTACTTACTATTTTTTTCATCAATCTGTAGCTTAAACTTGTTTAAAACGAGCTTCATTTTATGATCTAACTGCTCAAAGGTGGGCATATCCTTACCAAGGTATAAAAATAGAAACGCAAAGTTTGCATCTGTATTGTTAAAAACCAGCGCTTTATTAAGTCTATAAGACTCTCTAAGTAGCCGTTTAATCTTATTTCTATCGACTGCACTTTTAAAATTTCTTTTAGATACGGTTACCCCTGTTTTAATAAGCACTTCTTTTTGTTCTACGGATAGATAAATCAATTTCAGCGGATATACAGAAACACCGCTTCCCTCATCGAACAATTGGGTGATGAGTTTTTTGCTTTTAAGTTTTTCCTTTTTTCCGAAGGATGCATCCATTATAACAAGTATTAAAAAGAGTTTGCCCCCGTGTAGGGGGCAAAAATATCTAAAATTTTAATAGGCTTTACTACTCTGCCTGCCAAACATTATTCTCTAAATTGACATCTGCCATTAGTTGAGAAGGATCAATAACAATTGCTTTTATTGAAGACATCGGCTTATTAATAGTAAAATTGTAGGTTGGGTAAGCCCAAGCCCAGTCTGCAATAACAGTTCTTTCTATGCCTTCGTAAGGGTTTGCTTTTTCACCACGCATCATACGTAATGGCGCATAAAAGGTTTCTCTAGAATCATCATTATATACCACTAAAATATCTATAGGCATTGGCATTAAACCAATACGTTCTAAAGTTACGTTAGTGTTGCTTTCTGATGCAGCAACCTCTTTAATTGCATAGTCAATAGTATTAGTTGTCTGTGTCCAATCGGTTAAATACCAATCTAGTTCAAAACCAGATACTTTCTCTGCAACACGTTTAATATCGTTTGGCACCGGGTGTTTAAACTTGAACTCATCGTAATATTGACGAATAGTTTCCATCAATTTATCTTGACCGATAACATAGCCCAATTGAGATAAAAATATAGAACCTTTACTATATGCAGAAACACCGTAAGCAAAGTTAAGAGCATAACGATCTGCATACGTACCTTGAGGCTGTTCTTTACCAGAAAGCGCTAAGTTTCTATAATCTTTGTAAGTACCCTCGAAAGGATTCTCTTTTTCGTAGTCCATTATTTCGCTCATGCAAAGCTTAGAGATAAAAGAAGTAAACCCTTCATCCATCCACTCATGTTTAGCTTCGTTTGTTGCTAATATATGTTGAAACCAAGAGTGCGCCATTTCATGCGCCATAACACCAACAAGGCTACCAAATTTACGCTTACCTGTTATTAAAGTGGACATTGCATATTCCATACCACCATCACCACCTTGAATAACCGAGTATTGGTCATATGGGTATTTACCAATGTTCTTGCTAAAAAACTGCATAGCTTCAATAGTTTTAGGCTGAAGGTTTTTCCAGTTCTCTAAAATTTCAGGATCGTTTTTATATAAGAAATGAAGCACAGGTCCGTCAGGTACTTGTTGTATATCATGAATATATTCTGGATCTGCTGCCCACATAAAATCATGAACCATTGGCGCTTTAAAATGCCAGGTTAATGTCTTGCCTTTTTGTTTTTTAATTTTAGTACCAGGTGTTTCATAACCATGACCAATTTCGTTAGGGTTTTGTAAATAACCTGTACCACCAACGGTGTACTCTTTATCAATGGTCAATTTTACATCAAAATCTCCCCAAACTCCCTGGAATTCACGAGCGATATATGGATCTGCATGCCAACCTTCAAAATCATATTCAGCTAATTTTGGGTACCACTGGCTCATAGACAAAGCAACACCTTCTTCACTATTTCTACCCGAACGTCTAATTTGTAAAGGCACTTGACCCTTGAATTCCATATTAAAAGTAGACTTCGCACCAGCCGCTATAGGTTTAGCTAAATCAACAACCAAAACAGTACCTTCTTCTGAAAAAGTAACCTTGCTTCCATCTTGTGTTAAAGAGGTAGCATGTAAGTATCCTATTTCAGTGTCGGTAAGCGATGCAATTCTACTTTTTTTATCGGGTGTTGTCATTCTATCATCTGGATCTGCGATGCTCTGCAGACGAATATCCATTTCACTACCTGGTTGGAAAGCGTTAAAATACATATGGAAGTAAACACGTTTTAACTCATCGGGTGAGTTATTCGTGTATACCAAAGTTTGAGTGCCGGTATACTGAAAATTATCAACATTCATATCTACCGCCATAGTATAATCAACATGTTGTTGCCAATAATCGGTTTTATTCTGGGCAAATAATGCAACAGTGAAAACTACCGTAAAAAATGTAAGAAATGATTTAATCATGAGAGTTGTATAAAATTATAATTTAACCTGTCCGGCAGCTACTTTACTTGCTAATACCAAAGCATTATATGCATTTGCGATTTTACCAGAAGTAGACACTTCGTCTAAAGATCCGTTTTTACCGCCATTGCTACCTAATACGACCTTAGTTTTAATAGGCAACCCAGATTGTAATATGATTTTTTTGACCTGTGCAGCCGTTAAGTTTGGATATTGAGACATTACCAAAGCAGCGATACCGGCAACACCAGGAGAAGCCATTGAGGTACCAGGTGAATATTCGTACTCGTTGTTTGGGTAGGTAGAATAGATATCTGTACCTGGTGCAAAAACATCAACATTTATTTTACCATAATTAGAATAGCTAGCAACCATTTCAGAACCATACTTAGGATTCAAAGCACCAACAGTAATTACGTTATCGGCAAATTCTGGTCCGTTTTTAATTTGATCGTTAGGAAAGTTTGGATTTGTAGGATCATCTAAATCGGCACCATCATTACCGGCTGCGTGTACGAAAAGAACATTTTTCTTTGCGGCATATTTTAAAGCATCGTTTACCCATTCGGCATTGGGTGAAAATGACTTTCCGAAACTACCGTTAATTACACGGGCACCATTATCAACAGCATAGCGAATACCTCTTGCAATATCTTTGTCATACTCATCTCCATTAGGCACTGCTCTAATACTCATAATGGCTACGTTATTGGCAACGCCGTTAACACCTTTACCATTATTACGCTCAGCAGCAATAATACCCGCAACGTGCGTACCATGGCTTTCATCATCTACCCTGTTCATTGGGTTGCCATTACCGTAATTTACATCTGCTAAATTATAAGGGTCATCACCAACAGTTGATCTGCCGTTGAAATCCTTATTTAGGTTGTAGTTAAGCTGTTCTGTGTAATACTTAAGACCTTTATTTAAATCGTCAAGTACACCAGGTATTGTTTCATTAATACTTAACATTTGGTTTAGTATGGCAACATTTCGCTGCATAGCTTCATCTGTTGCTTTTATACCAGCAAGATCTTGCTTGTTGTACGTATCTTTTTTCAAGTACTTTTTAACATCGTTATCTGCATTCTTTACAGCTTGGTAAATAGACTCGTATTGCTCTTTACCTTGTAAAGCCTCGTTGTATTTAGCATCTAGTTCTGTTTTAGCTTTTGATAAAGTAGCAGCATCTCCAATATTTAAGCGAAGCATACGTACATATTCTAATTGCTCATTATAGGATTC
>JANQUX010000521.1 GCA_030730545.1 Maribacter sp.
GTTCTTGCTAAAACCAATGAACTGTCCTCACCATTGCGAGATCTACAAGTCAAGACCAAGGTCATACAAAGAATTGCCAGTTCGCTTAGCGGAATTCGGGACTGTTTATCGCTACGAACAAAGTGGAGAACTGCACGGATTAACCCGAGTAAGAGGTTTTACTCAAGATGATGCGCATATTTTCTGTACAGAAGATCAAGTAAAAGAAGAATTTATCAAGGTGATTGATTTGGTACTTTATGTATTTGAATCTTTAGGTTTCGAAAACTTTACTGCCCAGATTTCATTACGTGATCCAGAGAACAAGCAAAAATACATTGGTTCAGATGAGGCTTGGCACAAAGCAGAATCTGCTATTATTGAGGCTGCAGCAGAAAAGAATTTAATTACCGTAACTGAATTAGGAGAAGCCGCATTCTACGGTCCTAAGTTAGACTTTATGGTAAAGGATGCACTAGGTAGAAAGTGGCAGCTTGGAACTATTCAGGTAGATTATAACTTACCAGAACGTTTCGAACTCGAATATACCGGAGCAGATAATCAAAAACATAGACCTGTGATGATCCACAGAGCGCCATTTGGTTCTCTCGAAAGATTTGTGGCAGTTTTGATTGAACATTGTGCTGGTGATTTCCCATTGTGGTTAACGCCAGACCAAGTAGCTATTTTGCCAATTTCTGAGAAATATGGAGAATACGCTCAACAAGTTTATAAGCACTTGGAATCCGAAGATATTACTGGTTTCGTGGATAATCGAGATGAAAAAATCGGTAGAAAAATCCGTGATGCAGAGGTGAAAAAGATTCCTTTAATGCTTATTGTAGGAGACAAAGAACAAGAGAATAATCAAGTCTCGGTGAGAAGACATGGAGAGGGAGACCTCGGAAGCATGTCGATCGAGGAGTTTATGGCTTTCTTCGTAAAGGAGAAGGCAAAATCGCTTAATCTTTAATATTTAATTTGCTTCGAAGAGCTTATTGATAATTAGAAAATTATACCGATATTTGCACACATTTTTAACAAAACAAGGAGGTTAACATCGCAAAAATGAGGAGAAAATACCCACCGAGAGGTAGGGTAGAAGAGCCATACAAAGTCAACGAGAAAATCATGGCCTCGAAAGTTCGTGTAGTTGGCGAGAATGTTGAAGTAGACGTCTATGAAATAGATAAGGCTCTTCAAATGGCTAGAGATCAAGGGCTTGATCTTGTTGAGATTTCTCCAACTGCGGATCCGCCTGTTTGTAAGATTGTAGATTACTCTAAGTTTAAGTACGATCAGAAGAAGAAGCAAAAGGAGATTAAAGCCAAAGCTTCTAAAACTGTGATTAAGGAAATCAGATTTGGTCCGAATACGGATGATCATGATTTTAACTTTAAACTTAATCATGCAATTGGCTTCCTAAAGGAAGGATCAAAAGTGAAAGCTTATGTTCATTTTAGAGGAAGAACAATTGTTTATAAGGAAAGAGGGGAGATTTTATTATTGAAATTTGCCCAAGCTTTAGAAGAGTATGCCAAGGTGGAACAAATGCCGAAGCTAGAAGGAAAAAGGATGTTCCTTTTCTTGACTCCTAAAGTGATGAAAAAGTAATACCAGTTTTTTATTAAATAAATTTAAAATGCCTAAAGCAAAAACTAAATCAGGAGCTAAAAAGCGTTTCAAATTGACAGGGACAGGCAAAATTAAAAGAAAGCACGCTTTCAAAAGCCACATCCTAACCAAGAAAGAAACGAAGCAGAAACGTAATCTTACAGATATGGGACTTGTTCACAAGTCTGATGAGAAGAACGTTAAAGCTATGCTAAACATTTAAAAGAGTACCGGTTAAATTGTTACACCCGATGTTTGGTTATAAGCACTTGAGTTAAATCAGGACACCAAAGGTCAAAAAAATTAATACTATGCCAAGATCAGTAAACGCGGTAGCGTCAAGAGCAAAAAGAAAAAGAATATTGAAATTAGCCAAGGGCTATTTCGGTAGAAAAAAGAATGTATGGACAGTAGCGAAGAACCAAATTGAAAAAGGTCTTCAATTCGCATACAGAGACAGAAAAGCAAAGAAAAGAGAGTTTAGAAAACTTTGGATTCAAAGAATCAATGCAGGTGCAAGACTTCATGGAATGTCTTATTCTCAGTTAATGGGAGCTTTAGGCAAGTCAGGCATCGAATTGAACCGTAAGGTACTTGCAGATTTAGCGATGAACCACCCAGAAGCATTTACTGCTGTGGTGAACAAAGTAAAATAAGCTTTTTAAGCGATATTAAGGATTAACCCTGGCTTCGGCTGGGGTTTTTTCGTTTATAGCCTTTTTGGGAATTATCAGCAAATTGCTGCTTATAGCGTTATCATTCTCGTCTATTAGGACGAGCTAAGAGGGTTTGTATAGGGCACTTGGTAACTGGAATAGAAATAATAATCCCTATAGTTTTGCAATTGCAGCTTCGTCCATAAACCAATACAGGTTATCCGAAGTTGG
>JANQUX010000522.1 GCA_030730545.1 Maribacter sp.
AACATTTACTGAAGATGATGGTGAAGTTAGTATGGTAGCAGTTTTATCTGGACTTACAGAAGGTGAGCATGCGATTCATATACACCAAACGGCAGATTGTACTGCTGCTGATGGGTCTTCAGCTGGTGGACACTGGAATCCAACAAATGAACCACATGGTAAATGGGGTGCTTCTGAAGGTTACCATAAAGGAGATATCGGAAACTTTACCGCAGATGCCGATGGTAATGCGAAAGTCGAGTTCTCTACAGAAGATTGGTGTATTGGATGTGATGATGAGAATAAAAACATTTTAGGAAAAGGAGTTATTGTTCACCAAGGTGTTGATGATTTTACGTCTCAGCCTAGTGGAGCTGCTGGTGCACGTGTAAGTTGCGCTGGTTTAATTCAATAGAGTTAATAATAAAATTTATAAAAGCTGTTCTTAGAACAGCTTTTTCTATTTTTAGCCAACTATAAAAATCCCACATGCAATTAGACCTTTTGGTTGATCAATTTAAAAAGAAAGATCCCTCTGCTTTCGAAAAGTTATATGGCATGTATGCCGATAACATTTGTGGTGTAATTAACACCATTGTCAAAAACGACGCACTATCTCAAGAAATCTGTCAAGATGTTTTCATTAAAATATGGAACAACTGTGAGAGTTATAATTCTTCTAAAGGAAGGTTTTTTACTTGGATTTTGAACATTGCCAGGAATGCCGCTATCGACGAAATACGCAGTAGGTCGTATAAAAATGATAAAAAGAACCTTTCGGCAGATTACTTCGTAGGTATTTTGCAGAACAAGGAAGATGAACAAGCTTCTACAGTTGATACGCAGGGTTTGAGAAAACTTATCGATAATTTAAAGGAAAAATGTGTTCAAATCATTGAACTGTTATACTTTAGAGGGTATACTCAAAAAGACGCTGCCGAAGAATTGGATATTCCGATAGGTACTGTAAAGACAAGAAATAGAAGTTGCATTTCCCAATTAAGGGAGAATATGGAGGGTAAGTAGTATGGATGTAGAAAAGTACATAGCATCAGGCATTTTGGAGCTTTATATAGCTGGTATACTTTCAGATAAAGAAAATCTGGAAATTGCCAACTATGCTAAAGAGTACCCAGAAATACAGAAAGAAATAGTAGCCATTGAGGCTTCAATATTAGCGTTATCTAAAAAAGCATCACCAGGATACAACTATTCATTTAAATCATTAATGAATAAAATAAACGGTGAGGTTAAAGTGGTATCAATTAACGAAAAACGTAGCACACCGCTTCTATCTTACGTTGGTTGGGCGGCCTCGCTTCTACTTGCAGTTGGTCTATTTTGGATGTATCAACAGAATGAAGATTTAAAATCTAATATTCAGGTTGTTGAAAAACAAAATGTTGATTTGGAGCAGCAAATTGCTGATACCGACTCTTCATTAGAACAGACACAAGATTTATTGAATACATTACGTGATAAGAATATTAGTGTAACTTCTTTAGGTGGGCAAACTGTATCACCTACATCTTATGCTAAAGCGTATTGGAATAAAGAGAATCAGAAAGTTTTTATAGATGCCAAAGGTTTACCTGAACCACCAGATGGTTTTGTGTACCAAGTATGGTCTTTAAAACTTTCGCCGCTTACCCCTACCAGTATGGGTCTGCTTGAAGATTTCGCTACAGATGAGAATAAAGTATTCGCGCTGAATAACCCTAATGAATCTGAAGCATTCGGTATAACATTAGAACCTGCAGGTGGTAGTGAGTCGCCGAACTTAGAGCAATTATATACACTTGGTGTAGTAGCGGCTTCCTAAAAATAAATTTCAAAGTATAATGGGCAGTTTTTAAAAACTGCCCATTTTTTTTATTATTTTGCCATCATGGATTTAAAGAAAATTTTCGGAACCGTTTTAACCTTGTTAGGTATTGGCGGACTTGTTTATACTGCTATTTTATTTGGAAATAGTACGGGTACTACCAAACAACTTATTGTATTCGGTGTATTAGGTGCTATATTCTTCTTCTCAGGAATAGGATTGATTAGAAATACCAGTAAAGGCTAAAAACTACAACTGGTTTAATTTACCTGTCTTTTTTTACACGTTGAAAACTTAGACTTTTTACCAACCATTTGGGTAAGGTTTTATGCGGATTCCTATTTTTGAGATTTAAGAACAAGCCTAATGATTTTAGAATAGGAACTTTGTGCGTTTCTACCAATTCTATTAATGTACCATCGGGATCTTCCATATAACTAACATGACCGGCGGCCTCGCCCATATCAAAACTATTGGCGCTATCAACAGTAAAAGCATGACCATTTAGTTTCGCTTTTTCTCTAATAGAGCTCATTCCCGAAACATCAAAACACAGGTGTATATAACCCAAGTCGCCCCACAATCGATTTTCGAATATTTTAACGGGTGTTCTATCTAAAACCTGAATAAGCTCAAGCTGTGTAGGACCGAGAAGATCTCCGA
>JANQUX010000523.1 GCA_030730545.1 Maribacter sp.
TCCTAAACTTGGGTATAGCGTAATAGAAGTGTCATTTGGTAAGTTTGGTGAAGGGCGAATCGGTAGACTGTAAAACATATCATGCGTCCAGTTTTCTAATGGGATCACGGTTAAATCCACTTTTTTATCACCTTCTAACCATAGTTCATCATTGATCATGTTGGCATATTCGCCGATGGTCATTCCGTATACTAAAGGAATTTCAGTCATCCCAAGAAAAGAGGTGTGTGCAGCTTCCATTGTTGGTCCGTCAACATAATGTCCGTTTGGGTTTGGTCTGTCTAAAACTATTACAGGAATTCCTTTTTCGGCACAAGCTTCCATCACCAATTGCATGGTTGAGATATAGGTGTAAAAACGAACGCCCACATCTTGTATATCGAATAGCACCAAATCTAAACCTTCTAATTGCTCTTGACTTGGTTTTCTGTTTTTACCGTGTAATGATATTAAATCTAGTCCTGTTTTAATGTCTTTACTATTGTTTACGTGTTCACCTGCATCAAAATTCCCTCTAAATCCGTGTTCTGGTGCAAATACGTGCTTAATATCTACATCCAAAGAAAGTAGGCTATCTACCAAATGTGTATGCCCGTCAGACTTAAAAATAACACTGGTTTGGTTGGCGACAATAGCGATTCTTTTTCCTTTTAAAAGTGGTACATATGCTTCCGTTCGGTTAGCGGCGACAACAATTTCTTTTGCTTCTTGCTCAATTTGTGGTTCATCGGTTGGTGATGAGGTAATGGCTTGTTCTTTGGTTTCGTTTCCGCAGGTAGCCAATACCAAAAACCATAATAAAACTGTACTTTTGAAATTGGATAAAAATAACATCATTTGAATCTAGAATATTTTATCGCCAAACGGCTTATAAAGGGTAAGGAGCATAAAATTAGCATATCTGCACCAATAATAAAAATAGCCATTGCAGCAATTGCAATAGGGGTTATCATGATGTTGGTCGCTATTGCTACGGGACTGGGATTAAAAGAGAAAATCCGTGAAAAAATAACTGCTTTCAACGGTCATGTACAAATCTATAACTACGATAATAATAATTCTGAAGTTTCTGTGGTGCCCGTGAGTACGGAGCAAGAGTTTTATCCGGACTTTAAGATGGTCGATGGCATTGTTCATATACAAGCTGTGGCGACCAAAGCAGGAATTATACGCACCGAAGAAACTTTTGAGGGTATTATTGCCAAAGGAGTGGGTAAAGAATATAATTGGGTGCCGTTCGATGAGTTTTTGATTGAAGGAGTTTTGCCTGATTATTCGGGCGAGTTGAATTCTGATGTGCTTATTTCTAGAATAATGTCAAATCGGTTGAACTTAAAAGTGGGAGATTCTTTCTTTACCTTTTTTTTGCGAGATGATGCTGCCGATAAAATACCTAACCAAAGAAAATTTACCATCACCGGAATCTACGATAGTGGTTTCGAGGAAATTGACGGACTATATATTTTTACAGACATACGCCACATTCAGCGTATGAATAAATGGAAAGATACGGAGATAGGTAATTTTGAGGTATTCTTAGAGAGTTTTGATGATATTGATCAAAAAGCAAATGAAATTTATGGTGAAACGGTTGCCAGTTTAGATACCAAAACCATAAAAGATAAATACTATAAAATATTTGAATGGATAGGGTTATTCGATTTTAATATCGCTCTTATCATTGGCATCATGATTATCGTTGGTGGTATAAATATGATTACCGCATTACTGGTACTTATTTTAGAGCGCACCCCAATGATTGGTATTTTAAAGGCGTTGGGTACTACCAACTGGAGTATTAGAAAAGTCTTTTTATATAACGCGGCTTACCTTATTGTTGTTGGTTTATTTTGGGGCAACCTTATAGGGCTTGGTATTATTTTTATTCAAGAGAAGTTTCGAGTTTTTAAATTCCCGAACCCAAAAGAATACTATATTGAGTACATACCTGTAAGTATAGACCTGTGGGCTATTCTTCTTTTAAACGCGGGTGTGTTGCTGCTTTGTTTGTTAATGCTTTTGATCCCGTCTTATATTATTACCAGAATAACACCGGTCAAAGCTATTCGGTTTGAGTAGTTTGTTTTTGTATAGCTTATTCCAAATTTAATCTTCGGTTAAACCCCTTTTTGGTAAATTTGGTGTAAAACAGACCACATGCATCAAAAACTACTACTTACCCTAATTGCTGTGCTTTTATTGACAGGCGTCAATGCACAGAAACTTTCAAAGAACGAGAAGAAGGTTATAAAATCTATAGAGCAAAATAATGCCGAGGCTATTTCATTTCTAGAAAAAGTCGTGAATATCAATAGCGGAACCTTAAATCTTAAAGGTGTTGAAATGGTAGGTCAAGAATTTGCATCTGCGTTTACCGATATAGGTTTTGAAAGCACTTGGATTCCTATGCCCGAAGAAATGAATAGGGCGGGACATTTGTTTGCAGAAATTAAAGGGACCAAGGG
>JANQUX010000524.1 GCA_030730545.1 Maribacter sp.
ATTCTACAACATCACCTTCACGAACTTCATCGATTAAGCCAGAAATGTGTACAAAATGATCTTCGTTTGAACCATCTTCAGTGATAAATCCGTAACCTTTAGAATCATTGAAGAATTTTACTGTTCCTTTACTCATAATAGAAAAATTAAATATTAATTAAAGCACGAAGATAGTTTTTTTTTGTTTAAAAACTTAAAATCTTATATGTTATCTTAAGGTTAACAATTTTTGTCTAATGTATTGAGGATGAACTCATTTTTAGACCTACGCAGTAGGGTCTGGTGTCATTCTTAAATATGGTTTTACCTCGGTAACTCCTTTAGAAAACATATCTTTTGCGTCAGCAGTAGATATTGCGGGGCTAACCACCACTTCTTTACCTTTTTCCCAGTTCGCCGGTGTAGCAACTTTATGGTATGCAGTAAGTTGTAAAGAATCTATAACTCTTAGCAATTCGTAAAAATTTCTTCCAGTTGATGCTGGGTAAGTCAAAGTTAACTTTACAGATTTATCTGGTGCAATTATAAAAACTGAACGTACTGTTAGGTTATTATCTGCATTTGGGTGTATCATATCATATAAATGAGATACCTTTTTATCTTCATCTGCAATGATTGGAAAGTTTACAACTGTGTTTTGAACTTCATTAATATCCTTGATCCATTCTGCATGAGAGGCTGCGCCATCAACACTTAGCGCAATCATCTTTACATTTCTTTTATCGAACTCATCTTTGAATTTTGCCGCCGTACCTAACTCTGTAGTACAAACGGGAGTGAAATCTGCAGGGTGAGAAAATAATATTCCCCAACTATCACCTAGGTAATCGTACAAATTAATAGTGCCCATTGAGCTATCTGCAGTAAAATTTGGTGCTTTATCACCTAAACGTATTGTTGCCATAATAATATGATTTTGTGTATTTATTTTATTATCCTATAAAATTAGTAGATTATATAATGTTGTGGGTAGGTTTTAGGTTAAAAGTCTATTAAAATTTTTACATTTAGTACATGGAAGAATTAGAAAAATTAAAATACCCGATCGGTCTTTTTGAATGTCCTGAGCATATCTCGAAAGATGATATTGCAAATTGGATAACTATATTAGATACATTGCCTAAACGTTTGTCAAATCTGGTACATGATTTTTCTGAAGAACAGTTAAATACACCTTACCGCGATGGCGGGTGGACGGTTAGGCAAGTAGTGCACCATATGGCAGATAGTCATCATCACAGTTATACTCGATTCAAA
The DNA here is from genome assembly GCA_030730545.1 of Maribacter sp. Classification (GTDB taxonomy): domain Bacteria; phylum Bacteroidota; class Bacteroidia; order Flavobacteriales; family Flavobacteriaceae; genus Maribacter. Next base: position 1,258 of record JANQUX010000524.1, read on the forward strand.
TGGGCATTGACGGAGAATAGACCGCTTATAAAAGTTTATGAAGAAAAATTGTGGAGCGAACTTATAGATGCCAAAACAGCACCAATTTCTTTATCGCTTTCTTATTTAACGGCATTGCATGCTAAACTGGTCTATTTATTAAATCACCTTGAGTCGGCAGATTTTGAGAAAAGTTATATTCACCCAGATGGTAGTGTCAATGTTTCAGTTGCCGAAAATATTGGTAAATATGCATGGCACAGTAACCACCATTTGGCACATATTCAAAATTTGGTAGATAGAAAAGGTTGGTAGAATACTTACAAATTCTTCTGTAGAAAATACATTGGTTTTTCTTCTTCAATAACATTATTGAACGGTACTTGTGTGTTCGCAACAATTATGAAAGAATGTGATAAGTAAAAGGGTAGTGCCAGACCTTTTTGCATAGATTCAAGAAAAATCGCCTTTTTAGAATGGTCTGCAGCAATTTTCTCAACAAATTTTAGACTTTTAGAGCCTAAACCTTTGCCAGAGAATTCGTTAAGAATATAGATTTTGTCAAGGTATAATGCATCGGCTTTGCTATACTCTTGTAGTTGTTTGTGCAGGGTAATTTTTAGTATACCCACGTATGTCGAATTTGTCTGTATAAGATATAGAACCGTGTCTTCGTCTTGCTCTTCATTTAAGAGTACTTCTTCGGTAAAACTGTTTTTAATATATGTGCTTGTGTCGCCATTAGGCCAAAGATGTTTGTAATGTTGATCATAGGCTTTTGTACCTATTTCAATATACGTGTTGTAAAGTTCTGGCTTCAGTGGTACAAACTGAATATTATTCTCCATAATCTAAAATAAAAAGCTACTATATTTAAGCGTTAGATTTCCATTTAATATTACAACCAATACTAGGTTTTTGAATAGGATTAATTTCTTTACCTTTTAATAGGTTTTCAATGGCATCTCTAAGGTCTTTGCCAGTTAATGGCAATCCGTTACCCGGTCTAGAGTCGTCTAATTGACCTCTGTAAACCAATTTTAACCCTTTATTAAAAAGATAAAAATCGGGAGTACAAGCAGCATCATATTTTTTGGCTACAGATTGATCTTCATCATATAAATAAGGGAACGTATAATTTTCGGCTTTTGCCTTTATTCTCATGTAATGTGGTCCATCTTCTGGGTAGTTTTCCACATCATTACTAGATATGGCAATAAAATGAATA
>JANQUX010000525.1:0-10224 GCA_030730545.1 Maribacter sp.
TTACACCAACTAGAGCAGAAGTAAATGATGTAGCAAACTCTGTTATGGATGGTGCTGATGCCGTAATGTTATCTGGTGAAACTTCTGTTGGTAATTACCCAGTACAGGTTATTGAAAAAATGACGAGTATTTTACAAAGTGTAGAAGGTTCGGATCTAATACAAGTACCACATGATCCACCACATATTCGTACCAAGAGATTTATTACAAAATCTATCTGTTACCATGCCGCTACAATGGCGACCGATATTAAGGCGAAAGCAATTTCTACGTTAACGAATAGTGGATATACTGCATTTCAAATCTCTGCATGGAGACCAAGTGCGCATATTCTTGTGTTTACATCGAACAAAAGAATACTTACGCAATTGAATTTACTTTGGGGCGTAAAAGCTTTTTACTATGATAAGTTTGTTTCTACCGATGATACTGTAGATGATGTAAACCGTATCGCTTTCAATAAAGGATATTTACAAGTTGGTGATATGATCATCAGTCTTGCAGCTATGCCTATTAATGATAAGGGAATGGTAAATACATTAAGAGTTAGTGAAATAGAGTCTGGCGATATTTAGGCAGACTATCTACTATAAATAAAAAGGGTCGCTATTTAGCGACCCTTTTTTATGCCTTAAAATGAAATACTTAAGCGACTTCTTTTTCAAATGCGATAAAGTTAACAAAAGTTCCATCTTTATCGAAAATAGGGACACCTTGAATCCAACAATTATAAGTTGAGCCATCTTTTCTATAGTTAACTACGGTAACCTCAAAAGGTTTTTTCTGATTAACCGCATCGGAGACTATTTTTAAAGTCGATTTGGATGTTAAATTTCCCTGAAACATTTTCGGACTTTTTCCTATTACTTCTTCAGGATGGTACTGACTCATATTCCACATGTTCTTAGTTGCAAAAACAATGTTTAATTTTGCGTCAGTTACCACAACAACATTCTTGTTAGCCTTTAATTTTTCATCTAGAATATTGGTATCAATATTCCATGAATTTGTAGAAACTAAGTTTAATAGTAGAGCCGCATCTTCTTCTGTACGTTTTATGTCTTCATAATTAGAAGCGTAAAAGTCCCAAGAAAGAACAGGCAACATAGTAAAGTTTAAGCTTTTTCTAAACTTAATTACGGCATTATCGTAATTTTTTAAATCTATCATTCTGTGTAGTTTAGAGATAATTAAAATTTCTTTTTCATAGCAATTTGCTATAAAACTATAAAAATTACCAATGACACTTATAATTTTAAGAGATAATTCATATAAATGTTTAAGTCTTCTTTCCATAAACTTTAAAAAAGTCAGTGAAAAGTTGAACACAAATAATGATAATTCTCCCGTAAATACCTGAACATAAAGAAAAACCCTAATAGAAATTACTTCTATTAGGGTTTAAATTAAGTGTATTATGTGTTAAAAATTAATTCCAACCGCCACCTAAAGCTTGGTAAACATTTACCCTTGCCATTAGTTGATCTTTCTTGGTTTCGACCAATTCCATTTTAGATTCTAAAGCTTCACGTTGTGTAAGTAATACTTCAATATATTCTATTCTTGCAGATTGAAATAATCGTGTAGACAGATCAATAGATTCGGTCAATGCCTTTACTTGGTTTTCCTTAAGGGCATAACTTTGCTTTAGGTTTTCCATTTTAGACAGTTGATTAACCACCTCTATATAGCCGCTCAAAAGCGCTTTTTCGTATTCGTATACGGCTTGTATCTGTTTAGAATTTGCGGTGTTGTAATCTGCTTTAATCGCATTTCTATTGATAAGAGGACCCACGATATCGCCAACCGCACTATATATTAAAGATGCCGGAGTCTCGGTTAAGTATTTAGGTTTGAAAGCCTGAAGACCTAATCCTGCCTTTAATCCAATAGATGGGTAAAAGTTTGCTCTTGCTACTTTAATATTAAGTTTCGCAGCTTCTAATTCATATTCAGCTTGTTTAATATCGGGTCTATTAAGAAGAAGTTGAGAAGGCAAACCTGCATAAATTGTATCCATCTCGGTTTCAATAAACCCTTCAGAATTACGGGCAATTGGTTGAGGTTGGCGACCGATCAAGAAATTTAATTTGTTTTCCATTTCAACAATTTCTTGCTGTACTTCATACTTGTAGCTTTGATTCTTTAGCACTTCTGCCTCAAATCTTTTTACGGCAAGTTCTGTTGCTCTTGCAGCCTCTTTTTGTAAGCGTACCATTTTCAGCGCATTGCCTTGTAGTTCAAGATTTTGCTCTATAAATGCCAATTGATTGTCTAATGCAATAAGCTCATAATACGAATCTGCAATTTCAGCAATTAATCTAGTCACCATAAAGTTTTTACCTTCAATGGTCGATAGATATTCTAGAGCAGCTGCTTTTTTAGAGTTGCGAAGTTTTTTCCAAACATCTAACTCCCAAGTAGCAAAAAGTCCCGCAGAGTAATCGGTTAAAGGCTCAGGAAACTCTTCACCATCTTTTATATCCAAATTCTTTTCTACAGCGCCGTTACGGGTAAATTCACCCACTTTCTCGACTTCAGCACCAACACCATAAGATATAAAAGGCAGGTATTCTCCCTTTCTAGCTTTAACCTCGTTTTGTGCAACATCGATCTGCTGCATCATAATACGTAGTTCTTGGTTATTATTTAGTGCGGTGTCAATCAATTTTGTCAGGTTTTCATCTTTAAAGAAATCCTTCCATTTTAATTGGGCGCTGTTTGTTGAATCTGTAGCTTGATCGACATACTTTGATGGCATAGTCGTATTCGCTACTTTCAAATCTTTAGTAGGTACGCATGAATAGAATAAACCTACATTAATAAGAACCACCAAAAGTAGTTTTCCATGCTTCATGGTTTTTTTAATTTTGATCATCTTCTTGTTTTTTGGTTAGTTTTTTAATCATTTGTTTAAGCTCGCGAAGTTTTTGACGTGTTTTACTTTCACCCTCACTTATTCGTACAAATTCTTCTGAAATAGTTTCGGAAGATTCCCCTTTTATTAGGCCACGACCGTCTGCCATTGTTGCAAAAATGTAATATAGACCTGGTATAATAAGTACTCCGATTAAAGTACCCATAAGCATACCGCCCATAGCAGAACCACCAATAGTTTTATTAGCAATCGCCCCGGCACCATGTGCTACTACCAAAGGGATAAGTCCTGCGATAAATGCAAATGAAGTCATTAGAATAGGTCTAAATCTCACTTTTGCACCTTCAATGGCAGACTCTAGAATAGTGCTGCCTTGTCTTCGTTTTTGAACAGCGAATTCTACAATAAGAACCCCGTTTTTACCTAGAAGTCCGACCAGCATGATGAGTCCGATTTGAGCATATACATCATTGGCTAATCCCATTGTTTTCAGCATAACGAATGATCCAAGAATACCAATAGGTAAGGATAGAAGTATAGCAAATGGTAGTAAAAAGCTTTCATATTGCGCAGCAAGTACGAAATACACAAAGATTAATACGACTAGAAATATGTAAATAGATTCATTACCTCTTTGAGCTTCGTCATATGATAAACCTTCCCAAGCGACATCGAAACCTCTAGGTAGTGTTTGCTCGGCAACTTCATTGATTGCGTCAATGGCATCACCACTGGTAAAACCTTCTGCAGGCAAACCTCTAATAGAAGCAGAATTGTAAAGGTTGTACCTTGTAATTTCATTAGGTCCTAATTTCTTCTCCATAGACATAAATGCTGAATAAGGTACCATTTCGCCCTCTTCGTTTTTTACAAATAGTTTTTCTAGATCTGAAGGCAAGGCTCTATATTCTGGAGCTGCTTGCGTATACACTTTAAAGAACCTACCAAAACGAATGAATCCTTGTTCATAAGTGCTACCAATTAAAATGTTTAGATTCTCCATAGCTTTACCAATGGAAACACCTTTTTGCATGGCAATTTTATTATTAATTTTCAATTCGTATTGCGGGTAGTTGGCAGAGTAGAATGTAAATAAACCAGTAAGTTCATCGCGTTTAGATAGCGCCTCCATGAAATCATTGTTGATTTTTTCAAATTCATGATAATCGGTACCATCGGTCTTATCTAAAAGTCGCATTGAGAATCCGCCCGAAGAACCAAAACCAGGTACTGCTGGCGGTTCAAAATATTCAATAACCGCACCGAGTTCTTTTGTTTCTTCCTCCAGCTCTTCCATAATCTCATGAACCGAGTGATGACGCTCTCCCCAAGATTTAAGGTTGATCAAAACCGTACCTGCGTTAGAACCACGACCCTCTGTCATAATCTCATAACCTGCTAAAGAAGAAACAGATTCAACACCTTCGGTCTCTTCACAAATTTTCTGTAGTTTTCTAGCGACGTCATTTGTGCGCTCTAAAGTTGATCCTGGCGGTGTCTGTATAATGGCATAGATCATACCTTGATCTTCATTAGGTATAAAGCCGGCAGGTAATGTTTGGTTCGTGAAAAAAATACCAACGCAGAAAGCACCTAATATTCCAAAAGTCACTAGCCTTCTAGCAACAATTTTGTTCAGAATCTTGACGTATCTACCGGTTAATTTTTCAAAACCTCTGTTGAACCAATCTATAAATTTATCTATAGGAGATTTTTTACGCGGTTTACCGTGATTATTTTTAAGTATCATGGCGCATAAAACCGGAGTTAATGTAAGTGCGACAATTGCAGATAAAACGATTGACCCAGCCATAGTAATTGAAAATTGGCGATAGAATACACCAACAGGTCCTGACATGAAGGCAATTGGTATAAATACCGAAACCATTACAAGAGTAATTGCGATAATAGCACCACCGATTTCGTTGACTACAAGTTTTACAGCCTCATAAGGGCCTAAATGTGTTTCTTCCATTTTTGCATGTACGGCTTCAACCACCACAATGGCATCATCGACCACAATACCAATGGCGAGCACTAGAGCGAACAATGTAATTAGGTTGATTGATAGCCCGAATAATTGCATAATAAAAAATGCACCGATTAATGATACGGGCACTGCAATAATTGGAATAAGGGTAGAACGCCAATCACCCAGAAAGAGAAATACAACAATAGCAACTAATATAAAGGCATCTCTTAAAGTATGTATAACCTGTTCTATCGATGCGTTCAAGAAGTTAGAAACATCATAGCTTATTTTATAATCAAGACCAGTAGGCAATTCTTTTTTAAGCTCGGCTAACTTGGTTTTTACCTCTTCGATCACATCACTGGCATTACTGCCAAAAGTTTGTTTCAATACGATAGAGGCAGATGGTTTACCGTCTAAGTTAGAATAGATATCAAAAAATTCACTACCTAATTCTACATCTGCTACATCACCTAATTTTAAAATTTCACCTTCTGCAGTTGCTTTAAGAATAATGTCTTTATACTGTTGTGGCTCATCGAACCTATCTTGATACATGAGCACGTATTCTAAAGATTGCGATGTTTTACCAGAACTTTGACCTATTCTACCAGGGCGCGCTAAAATACTTTGCTCTTCCATAGCTTCAAGAATTTCTTCTGCAGAAACATTGTAGGCACGCATACGGTCTGGTTTTAACCAAACACGCATGGCATATTTACGACTACCTAAAATTTGAGCACTTGCAATACCATCTATTCGTTGAATTTCTGGAATCATTTTGGTGTATGCATAATTGTATAAAAACAACTCATGATCATCAGAATTGTCGCTGTATAGGTTTACATACATTAACATACTTGGTTGAACAGGAGTGATAATTACACCTTCGCGCTGTACCAATTCAGGTAACAAAGGCATTACTTGATCCACTCTAGTTTTTACCCTTACCACAGCCTGATCTGGATCTGTGCCAGGTTCAAAAATAATACGAATGGTACCTTCACCTGCACTAGTGGCGTCAGATGCGATGTATCGCATATCTTGAACACCGTTAATGGCTGTTTCTAGAGGAATTAAGGTAGATTTCACCAAAACGTCTGCACTAGAACCAGGGTAGGCTATAAAGATATTCACCGTAGTAGGCGAAATATCTGGGAACTGTGAAATGGGCAATTGCTTTATAGAAAGCAATCCCACAAAAACTATTATTACCGATATGACAATAGCCAATACCGGTCTTTTTATAAACTTACTGAACATGTCTTTTGTATTTTTTTTGATTATTCCGCGTACACGGCTAATTTTGAAATCACTTCATTTGGTTCAGCAAATTCAATTTCAATCTTTTCGTTGTTTTTTACCATGCGTATACCGTCAACTAGTATTTTGTCGCTTAGCTTTAAACCTTTGCCAATTACAAAAAGGTGAGGAAGTTCTGCAGCAACAGTAATTTCTGTTTGGTGAACTACATTATCTTGATCAACAACAAAGACAAATTTTTTATCTAAAATTTCGAATGTTGCTTTTTGAGGAATAATTAATGCATCTTTAAAAGGTATAGTCATTAGAACACTACCAGTTTCACCATGTCTAAGAATTTGATCAGGATTTTGAAATGTTGCTCTAAAAGCAATGTTACCTGTTTCATTATTAAATTCACCCTCAATAGTTTCAACGATTCCTTTTTGGTTGAATTTTTTATTGTTGGCCATTAATAGTTGCACTTCTTTTTTGGTTTCTTTATCGGTGCTAATGATATAATCTAAATATTCGGCTTCTGGAACATTAAAATACACCCACATTTTTGAATTGTCTGATAAAGTGGTCAGCAATTCACCTTCATCTAAAAGACTTCCTTCTCTTGCATGAAGGTGATCCATAATTCCATCGAAAGGAGCTCTAATGTTGGTAAATCCTAAATGGGTCTGCGCTAAAGAAACTTCGGCATTTGCTTTGTCGAAATTTGCTTTTGCCATGGCAAGTTCATTTTTAGAAACGACATTTCCATCGGTTAAAAGTTGGGTGTTTTGCAGTTCTATTTCAGCAACTTTTGCTTCTGCTTTTGCTTTTTGCAAATCTGCTTCATAGATGTTGGGCATTATATTGAACATTTTTTGCCCTTTTTTGACTAGTTGCCCTTCATCTACGTGAATTTCCTTCAAATACCCTTTTTCTAGGGCTCTAAGTTCAATATGTTTAAATGAATTAATATTACATACATAATCTTTGGTAATCGATGTATCTTTTTTAATGGGACTGGTAATAAGAAATTTAACGTGCTCTTCTTTTTTTTCTTTTTTTGAATTGCAACTTGCCGCAATAAATAAAGTGCATGCGGTAGCGATCAGGAGTACTCTCTTGGTCATAAAAATGGATATTTAATTGATTGGAAAAATGAAATTTAAAAATGCGGAGACACTCAATTTTTAAGGCAGGTTGATTTATGAATCTAAACTGGCTGTAGCCTTAAAAATGATGTCAGGTCAGATATAATCTTGACCAAAAGAAATCTTATATACGGAAAACTTGGTATAGGACAAAGCGCCTATCTGCTGTAGGTAGAAAAGCAAATAGCTTTTGTAGTGAATTGCTATTTGTAAAATAACTGAATAAAAATAGTACTGATAAAAGGTAATAGGAAATTGTAACTTGGTGCTGTTCCACGCCTTTTTTATAGAAAGTATGTTCACTCTCTTCTTCACCAATTTCTACAGCTTCAATTTCAAGCGCCTTCTCAGAATTATCTAAAGTGCCTTTTAAAACTGCATCATTATCAACTACAACAGTTTCTACATTGTTGTCTATTGAATTTGTGAATTGTTGAATGGATTGAAAAGAGGTAGCCCCTATATTGTAGTTAGCCAATAGAGGACTGTATATACCAGAAAGTAATATACAGGTAGAAATAAGAAATTTTAAAAAACTCTTTTTCATTTAAGGGGTCAAAATTATTCTAGCAATAGTTGCTGTACAAGTATCTGTAGTTAATTTTTGTTAACATTTATTAGATTTATTTAAAAAGCTAGAAATGAAGTCATAACCTTCAGAAATCGAATTTTAATTGAACTAAAATTGATTTATTGTCAATTTTTTTAGCTGTTTTATCATCGGTATTTAAGTTAGAAAGCGATATACCGAGCAGTCTTACGGAGTTTTGAAGTTCTTCTTGATACAAAAGATCTTTTGCTGTTTCAAGAATCAAGTTTTTGTCTGCAATAAAATAGGGTAATGTTTTACTTCTCGTATTCAACGTAAAATCACTATACTTTATCTTCAAAGTAATTGTTTTACCTGCAACCTTAGATTTAGACAATCTTCTTTCTAGCTCTTGGGCAATATGATCTAAACGCTCGAGCATAAAAATCTCACTACTCAGGTTTTCATTGAAAGTACGCTCTGCACCAACTGATTTAGGAATGCGATGTGGTTTAACTTCGCTATTGTGAATACCACGCACCACATGATAATAGTAAGGTCCACTCTTGCCAAAGTTTTCTGCCAGAAATTCTATTGATTTCTTTTTTAGGTCATTACCGGTAAAAATGCCCAGCTTGTACATTTTTTCAGCAGTTACTTTACCCACGCCGTAAAACTTTCTAATATCTAATTCTTCTAAAAACGGAATTACCTCTTCTGGATTGACCGTTTTTTGTCCGTTAGGCTTGTTAATATCACTGGCGATTTTGGCAATAAACTTGTTGATAGATATACCTGCGGATGCGTTTAAGCCTGTTTTTTCTAAAATACGTTGTCGAATTTCAGTGGCGAGCATAGTAGCCGATGGATTGCCTTTTTTGTTAATCGTTACATCGAGATATGCCTCGTCAAGAGAAAGGGGCTCAACCAGATCGGTATATTCGAAAAATATAGAACGTATAATTTTCGAGATTTCTTTATACCGCTCGAACCTTGGTTTTACAAAAGTTAACTGCGGACAGTTTTTCTTAGCCATAAATCCGCTCATGGCACTACGCACACCAAATTTACGGGCTTCATAATTAGCTGCAGAGACAACACCTCTTTTTTCACTACCACCCACAGCCAAAGGTTTTCCTTTTAAATCAGGATTATCCAATTCTTCTACAGATGCATAAAACGCATCCATATCAACATGAATAATTTTACGAAGAGGCATTTCATTGGGCATAAGCAAATTTAAGACTTATCTTAGTTCTAGGATAGATGTTTTACCTATAGATATGATAGAAATAGAACGTAAATTTTTAGTAAAATCTGAAGATTACAAAACCAATGCAAGTTCTAGAACAAGAATTGTACAGGGTTTTTTAAATACTGACCCAAATAGAACGGTTAGAATTAGAATTAAGGGAGATTCAGGCTTTATAACGGTAAAAGGTAAATCCAATGAAACCGGTACCTCTAGATTTGAGTGGGAAAAAGAAATACTTGTGGAAGAGGCGGAAGCTATGTTGAAATTATGTGAAAAAGGTATTTTGGATAAATACAGGTATGAAATCGAGATTGGAGATCATGTATATGAAGTCGATGAGTTTTATGGGGATAATAAAGGCTTGACGGTAGCAGAAATTGAATTGACAGAAGAAAATGAATCATTTAAAAAACCAGCTTGGCTAGGCGTAGAAGTAACGGGTGAGGTGAAGTATTATAATTCTCAGTTAAGTAAACATCCATTTAAAAGCTGGTAGGTTTTCTATATTGTAAGTGCCGAATAAAAGTCTTGGCAACCACCTCTTATCTATTCAGCAAATATTCCGTCCTTTTCAATAATAGCAATAGGAACAAGGTTATTTTCTGAAACCGTATTTTTCTTGAAAACAAACCTTTTCTCGTACAATTTGTTGTCGGCATAAAAGGTTACAAAGAATTCGTTGTTCAACGACAACACATCTTCTTGTACTACTTCGATCTTTTTATAAGAATTAGAATCAACGACACCGATACCGTGTCTCATTATGGAAGTTTTACGGTCGTCGTCATAACCTTTTGATACCACCATGGTCATATCAATGGGCGTTGAACGTTTGTTTATAATATAGGCATTCCAATCCTTATCCAAGAATTCTTCGTTCCACTCGCGTATGATAGCAATGTACACCTCTTTGACAATAGGTATTTCAATGTCTTTTTTCACAAAATGAATTTAAAGGGCACTTCTAAATTGCTCTAAAAAGCGCAAATCATTTTCACTTAACAGGCGAATATCTGTAATTTGGTGTAGTAATAGCGCAATACGGTCTATACCCATGCCAAATGCAAAACCTGAATAAATTTCTGGATCAATACCACAATTTTTAAGCACGTTGGGGTCTACCATACCGCATCCCATAATTTCTAACCAGCCCGTACCTTTGGTCATCTTGTAATCTGTTTCTGTTTCTAGTCCCCAGTA
>JANQUX010000525.1:10324-12811 GCA_030730545.1 Maribacter sp.
AATATCTGGATCAGTTTGAATGAAGAAAGTATCTTGCATATCTCTCGCCGGATGATATTCTGGCAAGTTCAACGCAGTAAAGTTATGCCAGTCATCTTCGATTTCTGGACCTTCAGAAACATTGAATCCGATTCTTGAAAAGATATCGATGATTTTATTTTTCACTATAGAAATAGGATGACGAGATCCTAGTTCTAAAGGATACCCAGGTCTGGTCAAATCGCCATACACCTGTTCATCGGTAATGTTATTTTCTAAAACCTCTTTTAAAGACTCTACTTTTTCTGTCGCAGCTTGTTTAAGTTCGTTAATTGTTTGTCCGAATTCTTTTTTCTGGTCATTAGGTACATTTTTAAACTCCGCAAAGAAGTCATTTAAAATACCCTTTTTACCTAAATATTTAATTCGAAACGTTTCAACAGCTTCCATATTGTCAGCCGTGAACGATGCTACTTCAGAGATTTGTTCTTTTATCTTATCAATCATGAATGTTGATTAAAGCCGCAAATTTAAAACTTTTAAAAGAGGTATGATACGTTTTTGTTGCATTTGATGTTTTAGCTATCGAGGAATCTGTCTTTAACATTAGACTTGACCCAAATTAAGCACTCATCAAACGAATCAAAAATATGTTCTTCAGGAATTAGATCCGGTATTAATCCTACCCGTTCCATCATGTAACGTGGTTGTTTTAATACATCAACAAAAAGTATATTGATGCTCGATTTTCTAAGGCTTATAAGCACATCTTCAAGAGTATACAAACCAGATTGGTCCATATACTGCATTCTGCCCATTCTAATAATTACGGTCGATGCAGTTCTAGGTATTTGATCGGCCATTTGTTGAAATTCGCTCGTAGAACCAAAAAATAATGGTCCTTTTAAGTGTTTTATAAATACCTCTTCTTGCAGACTTTTTGGAAAAGAAGCCTCATCTGGCCAATTCACCTCTTTCTCCAACGATTTCACATCTGATCGTTCTGCGGTTAAATCGCCCATTTTTTTCATGAACATTAGCGAAGCGATAATTAGACCAACCCCAACCGCATATACCAAGTTCCAAACAGAAGAAAGTACAAGAACAACGAGCATGATAACAACCTCTGAGCTAAATTTAAAAGGGCCTAAGCTCAAATCTTTAGGTAAACTCGGTATTGCTTTTAGACCTTTATAGTCCATAACACCGATACCTACCGTAACTAAAATACCAGCTAAAACCGCAGCAGGTATTTGAGAAGCTACTGGGCCAAGAGCTAAAAGAATAATTAATAATAGCACACCGGCAACCATACCGGACAATTTAGTCTTGCCCCCGGCATTGATATTTACCACTGTTCGAATAGTAGCACCCGCGCCAGGTATACCGCCAAATATTGCGGCAATGCTATTACCGATACCCTGCCCGACCAATTCTTTGTTTGGCTGATGCTTCGTTTTTGTCATGTTATCGGCAACAACAGAAGTCAATAGCGAATCGATGGCGCCTAGAAGGGCTAGGGTCAATGCTGTAAAGATATAAGGTGTTATAGCGCCTAATTCAAACTCGGTAAAAATACCAAGGTTAGGCATCGGAAAACCGCTAGGTATCTGTTCTATAGGTCGATAATCTAGCCCGAAACCATAGGCTACGCCCGAGACAGCGATCAATGCAACCAACGCACTAGGTATAGTAGTAGTTATTTTTTTAAAACCATAAATTATAATAATGGTTGCTAGAGAAAGAATTAATTCTAGCCAGTTAATATTCTTTAATGCTCTTGGCAACACCTTTATAGCGCCAATAACACCAGAAGCTTCTGATTTTGCCAATGTTTGGGCTTCTTTAAGCATATCTGCTTCTGTAATACTTTCTGCTCGAGCAATTGTTTCTTTAAAATTTTCAAGCACCAAAATACCTTCACCAGCCTCTTCTTTCAAGATATTATCTAAAATTATCTCTTCGGCCATTGGTTTGTATTTATTTACGAACTCGGCATCTTCTTTAGGGTAATAACCAATTGCAGGTAAAATTTGTGTTACAAGAATAATAACACCAATGGCGGTCATAAAGCCAGATACTACGGGGTAGGGAATGTATCTTATATATTTACCTAAACCTATTAAACCTAGCCCAATTTGCATTAAACCAGCTAATAGAAAAACAATTAAAATAGCAGGTAAAGCTTTTTCTAGGTTTCCGTCATTCATGGCAACGATACCTGCAATAACAACCATGCTTACGGCAGTCATTGGTGCGGTCGGACCAGAAATCTGTGTGTTTGTTCCGCCAAAAAGTGCGGCGAAGAAACTGATAAATATTGCACCATATAATCCGGCGCTGGGTCCCATTCCTGAGCTTACTCCGAAAGCAAGTGCTAAAGGTAATGCTACAATACCCGCTGTTATACCGCCAAATAAATCTCCTTTGAAATTTGAAAATAGATTCTTCATACTCTTAAAATAATCAATTTTAATGAGAAAATATCACGTTATTTTAAAGCGATAT
>JANQUX010000526.1 GCA_030730545.1 Maribacter sp.
GTTCCATTTGTACCATCAGCACCATCTTCGCCCTCACAGCTCATTACTGCCAATCCGAGGCAAGAAAGAATCATTGCTTTGAATAGTAAATTTTTTGATTTTTTCATCATCAATATAGTTTTTAGGTTATGAATGCCAAAACTATATAGACAACCTTTTAGAAAGGTTCACTGAAAATTAGCAATTGATGAAGAGAAGTTTATGCTTATGTTAAGATGTAAAATTAACTTGAATTTGAAGTGATCTAAACTTGAAATTCAAGTTAATTTAAATGTAAAACCTATGATTTACAATATGTTACGACACTATACCTAAATCACCTAAAGACAAGGCTTGTTCTTTACCACCTTCTGCGATTGATTTATAAATAGCTTCAACGATAATCATATCTCTTTTGCCCATTTCGCCCGGAGCGATGTTTTTGGTACCTAATAACACATGCTTAGCAAAATCGTCCATCTGTAAAGCCTGTTGTCTTTTAAATGGAAACTCTATAGTATTACCGTTAGATGTTCTTCCGCTAATTGGTCCGTAACTATGAGCAGGATCCAACTCAAACCAACCATTGCTACAATGACATTTTAATCGATTACCATTTGCGTTGTGTGAAGTCATCATATGTGCAACCGCACCATTTGCAAATTTAAATTGTGCGGTAATGGTTTCATCGGTATCCTTAAAATACTCCGGTCGGGTACTAAACTCTTGTGCAGAAACAGAAATAGGATTTTGACCTGTACCATAAATACTAGTTTGTATCGCATATACCCCCATATTCATTAACGCACCACCACCAGAAAGCGACTTATTTAATCGCCATTGATCAGGGTTACCATTAGAAACATATCCTGCATCTGAAGAAACAAAAAGCACATCTCCGAACGTTTTCTCTTTTACATATTTCTTTACCTCATTGGTATAAGGGTCACTCTGCATTCTGTAACCAACACCCAATTTTACATTATTCTCTTTACAAGCATTTATTATAGCATCGCATTCTTCAACACTAACAGCCATTGGTTTTTCGCAAATGACATGTTTACCAGCTTTTGCAGCACGAATACAAAAATCTACATGCATACTATTCGGTAATGCCACATAAACGATATCGATATCATCGTTCTTTGCTATAGTATCAAAATTATCGTAATTATAAATATTCTTTTTTGACAGGTTATATTTCTCTTTCCAAATGCCTTCTTTCTCTTTGGTTCCTGTAACAATACCAGCCAAATAACAATGTTCAGTTTCTAATAACGATGGTGCAAGTTGATGTTCACTATAACTTCCTAAACCTACTAAGGCAATACCTAATTTTTTATTTATAGCTCCTGTACTAAATGCTTTTGCCAATGGCATGTTAGATAACAATGCTGTTCCTAATATTCCTTTGGCAGCTATACCGCTAAATGAGCGTCTTGATAATTTCTTCATGTGTCTATTTTAATGCTCTAGAAAATTAAATAAAAATCATTGAACTTTATCAAACCTATCTTGAATTTTATATTAAGAATATACAGTAGTATAAAGTGTGGCATTCTATTTTATCGTGTTCAAAAATGAAGAATTGACATTAACAGTTTAATCAATTACGGTCAAAGTAATTATTGAGCTTTTATTCTTATTTTCGTTTTACAACAGAACCTTATCAAACCATGAAAAAACTTTTACAATTAACCATTTGTATGGCTGCTTCGATAATCGTAGCCCAGTCTAGAGAAATACCGGTCGACACCGTTATTACCACCACCCACAATGCAACCATTAACGGTGCTACTTTTGCGTATACCGCGCAAACAGGTACACAACCCGTGTGGGATGAAAATGCAAAACCTATTGCAACCTTGCATTACACCTATTACACACGAAATAATATTAAAGATCGCGCTGCAAGACCATTGTTGATATCATTTAATGGCGGACCAGGTTCTGGATCTGTTTGGATGCATTTAGCATATACGGGTCCAAAAATATTAAAAATCGATGATGAAGGATACCCGGTACAACCATATGGCGTAAGTGCAAATCCGCATTCAGTTTTAGACGTAGCAGATATTGTATACGTCAACCCTGTCAATACCGGATATAGCAGAACCATACCTGCAAGCGGAAAAGAAGTTGAAAGGGAAAAATTCTTCGGAATAAATGCCGATATTAAGTATTTGGCAGAATGGCTGAACACCTTTGTAACCAGAAATAACAGATGGCGCTCACCTAAATATATTATCGGAGAAAGTTATGGTGGCACCCGCGTTATGGGACTTTCTTTAGCACTGCAAGAACAACAATGGATGTACCTGAATGGTGTAATTATGGTTTCTCCAGCAGATTATAAAGTAATCCGTAATTCCGGTCCAGTAGCTGAAGCAATAAACCTACCTTATTTTACAGCTGCAGCTTGGCACCATAAAGCGCTACCACCAGCATTACAAAATAAAGATTTATTAGAAATT
>JANQUX010000527.1:0-2069 GCA_030730545.1 Maribacter sp.
GAGAAAACAGTTACAGTAGAAGAACAATCCTAATCGAAAATTAACGTTTTTGATGTAATAGAAACAGATTTGGTAATAATTCAAAATGTTATTGCTACGTATGTTTATGAATTAATTCATTAATTTTGTTAGAGATAAATAAACTTAAAATATGAGTGCTAAAAAAGGAAAAATTCAGGAAGCCATAGATGAGAAAATGCTGGAGGAAAGAAAAGTCTTTCTATGGGGTATGGTTGATGACGATTCTGCAAAACATGTAATTGACAGGTTGTTATATCTAGATATGCAGAGCGATAAAGAAATTCAACTATATATTAATAGTCCGGGTGGTTATGTTACTTCTGGTTTTGCAATGTATGATACCATAAAAGCATTAAAGAGTCCGGTTTCAACTATCTGTACAGGTTTGGCGGCATCTATGGGTTCTATCTTATTATCAGTAGGTAAAAAAGGAAGAAGATTTATTCAGCCACATGCTCAGGTAATGATACACCAACCAAGTGGTGGAGCAAGAGGTCAAGCTTCTAATATTGAAATACAAGCAAGAGAAATTATTAAGACTAAAGAGTTAAGTGCACATATATTGGCAGATAACTGTGGTCAAGATTTCGAAAAAGTTTTAAAAGATTTCGATAGAGATTACTGGATGAATGCAGAAGAGTCTATTAAATATGGTATCGTTGACGGTATTTTGGAATAGATAATAACATCTATAAAAACTAAAAAGTCCTTTACGAAATATTGTAAAGGACTTTTTTTGTGGTTGGTAGTTAATTCGTCGTAATAGAGATCTAAGCTCAAAGCATATCTCAAAACTTTAGATTTACATTGAGTTAGTTTACTTCGATGCGATAATACCTTTTTTAATCTGCATAATCGGGAATTCTGTTCTTCTGTTCAGTTCTAGCTCATCGGGTGTACAATCTTCTTTACTTGTACATTTATTTATAGGCATACGCTTTCCAAAACCTTTATAAGAAATGATTCTATCTACAGATACTCCGTTTTCAATTAGATATTCATACGTAGATTTCGCCCTTCTTTCAGAAAGGTCATCGTTATATTCGTGACTACCCACCGGATCGGTATGTGCTTCAAGCTTTATAATCATATCAGGATACGTATTGTTCATTACGCGTACAACTTTGTCCAATTCTCTAGCCGCATCAGGTCTAATATCACTTTTATTAAAGTCGAAATATATTTTGTTTAGACCAGCTAATAATTTAAGGTCAAGAATAGGTTCAAGAACAATATCTTGTCGCATTATTTTTTGAGCCTTTGGTGTTGAAGCTGTATTAAAATAAACGTTTTTATGAGGGTGGGTCTTTCTAACCGCCTCTATCATATAATTTGTTTTTCTATTAACAGGAAATCTATAGTAACCATTTTCATCTGTTGTAGTCTGTGCAACTAAAGTATTCGTTACTTGATCGTATAAAGTAACTTTAACACTGTCTAACATTTGATTGTTTACGCCATCTACGACATAACCTTCAACATCTAATGCAGGTGTAAATTTGAATTTGTAGATATCATCGCTACCAACGCCACCTTCTCTGTTAGAACTTACGTAACCATCTAGTCCGTTTGGTAGACCATAGTATGCAAAATCATCACTAGAACTATTAATGGGCGTACCTAAGTTAATGATATCAATAATTTCATCTTTTTCATTAGAAATGGTTGAGAAAACGTCTAATTGACCAAACCCAACATGACCGTCTGAACTAAAAAACAATTTACCTTCTTCGTTGATGAACGGGAACATTTCGTTTCCTTCCGTGTTTACAATGGGTCCGGCATTAATAGGTTCCTGTACACCACCACGCTCATGAATTTCAGCATAGTAAATATCGGTGCCGCCATAACCACCAGGTCTATCTGATGCAAAATAAATGCGTGTTCTCGCAAGATTTACAGACGGGTGCCCAGTGGAATAATAGTCACTATTAACCCTAAGGTTACTGTTTTCTTCCCATTTATCATCAACAAGTTTGGCAGTGTATATTTTTAAGTTAATTTCATTTGATGCGCCGTAGCCTTCTTTTTTGTCATAAAAGTTGTTA
>JANQUX010000527.1:2079-2447 GCA_030730545.1 Maribacter sp.
AGATCTAACCAAGGTTCATCGTTCCACCCATAACTTTCACCTGTAACCACATCTCTTCTAGAAGAACTGAAGTACAAGTTTCCCATAAATCTATAAACACCAAAATCACTGTCAGTAGAATTGAAGGCGACAGGTTCTACTTCGTAACGTTGTCTACTATTGAATACGACAGAAGCTAAGTTGCCATCTTGTAAAAATCGCTTAACGCGAGAATCGTTCTTATTGTATTTTTTATATTTTTTCAACCAAACTTCAGACTCCTCCATATCGCCATTGGCATATAAAGCCATGGCATATTTAAAATAATAATCTGTTGGTAGGGTGGCATTGTTTATAACAGCGCTAAAATGAGGAATAGATTTTTTATA
>JANQUX010000528.1 GCA_030730545.1 Maribacter sp.
GTTCTAAACGGAACATAGCTTAAACCATGATCGGATAGTGTACATCCATTTTCATTAAAATAGTCCAATCGTAGCGAAAGCGCATCACACAAAGATTTATAAGAATCGATATTTACCTTACTAACAACTGAAAGTTTTTCTAAGTACTCAAGGTAGGTATCATTAGAAATAACGATTGCCTTATCTGGTCTAAAGGCAGTACTTACCTTTGTATTGAAATTACTACTCTTAATTTTAACATGATGATCTAAACTATCAACGGGATCTTCAGTAGTACAGATAACCTCAACATTCATCTTGCTTATTAAACTTTGGCAGCTATATTCTGCAGTTTGAAGTTTTGCCGTCGTCTCATCATAAATGTCACTAGCTGTATCGGCATTTAGTAATAAATCAATATCAAAATAACGTTGCAGTTCTAGATGTGTCCAATGATATAATGGGTTTCTTAACGTATAGGGTACTGCTTTACCCCATTCAAGAAATTTTTCTTTGTCTGGAGCATCGCCGGTAATATATTTTTCATCGATACCAAAAGTTCGCATCGCGCGCCATTTATAATGGTCGCCATCATTCCATATTTTTGTCAGGTTTTCAAACTGACGGTTATTTGCTATCTCATTCGGAGGTAAATGGCAATGGTAATCTATGATCGGCATTTGAGAAGCGTAATCATGAAAAAGCCTTTGTGAAAATTTATTTTCCAATAGAAAATCAGTAGTTATAAAGGTTTTATTTTTCACCATAGCATTGCTCGTTATTTTTCGGTTCTGATTACATAGAGAATTACTAAATTCTATGCCCATTATTCTTCAAAATTCAATGTGATTATACTAAAGAGCTGGTAATTCTAAATTCAACATTAAGAATTAAAACAAACACAACATATAAAACCACATCTCTTACTAATTCTATAATTGCATAAAATGAACTTAAAAATAATATTTGAAGAACTCTAAAATTTTATGCAATCGATTACACAAATATATCTAATTTTAAATATTTAGCAAGTAAATCGATCAAAATTTACATTAATAATCAATTTGTATCCTTCAAATTAAGCGATTTATAATTTAGAATGAAAAATTCTTGAATTAAACACAATTTATATGATACTAACTCAAAAAGGGAGAAACTTTACAGTATGAAAAGCTAAAATTTACATTAGAACCAAAAAATTAACCTCTAAACACCCCATTTTCGTTAAATTGTTCATAAATACTATTATCTAATTGCCCTATAAGCATATACAATTGACAAAGAATTGCGTAATTTGAATATTATGTTAACTTTGAAAAAAAAGCAGCACATGGAGTTACTTGAAAAAGCTCAAGAATTTATAGGTCGAAAAATGAGTAATATGTCTACTAGTGACCGAGTAGAAGCGTCGAGAGAGGCAAAAGCACTTATTTTAAGTATTAATGAAATATATAAGGAAACTAAAGATTCTACTTTGATGGATGTAATGAAAGAAGTTACAGTCAAAAAGAAGAAGATTGAAAAACGTTTGAATGGATTACCTTTAGTATAAGCATGACAATAGTAAGGCTTATTAAGATTTCTTTTAAGAGTTTATTTGAAATAAAAAAATCCCTTGATATACTCAAGGGATTTTTTTATTTCAAATATTTTAAACTTCTATAACGTATTGGAGTTTGACTTAAACAATTTCTGCACTTAAACCTGCTTGCAACAATTTAGAGCATTGTGGTTTCAGCTCTTCATACTCACCAGTTTTAACTGTGCACTTACCTTTATAATGTACAATTAAAGAACATTGCTCGGCTTGTTCTGGCGAATGCTCGCAAACAGACATTAATGTATGTATAACATGGTCAAATGTATTGACCTCATCATTAAAAAGAACGATTTCATTTTGTTGAACCGTTTCTTCTTCTAAAAGTAGCTCTTCGGAAATTTCTTCTCTTGTACCCATCATATTCCAATTAATACCTCCTAATTTACATATTTTGCGGCAACCCAATTATTACGTTCAAGATTTTTTTCAAACTTTAACGCTAATTCAGTGCACTTTTCTGTAATCATTTCTAAATCTTCTGTGTAAAAACCACTTAACAATAATGTGCCACCTGAATTCATAGATTTTGCATAACTAGGTAAATCTGCCAACAAAATGTTTCTATTTATATTAGCTATAATTAAATCATACTTCTTACCCTCTAATAAAGCAACATCGCCTTCGTAAACAGAAATGAAGTCCATGTTATTACGATCAACATTCTCTTTGGCATTCAAATAACACCAATTATCAATATCGATGGCATCGATAGTAGTAGCACCGCGCATACCCGCAAGAATTGCTAAAACTCCTGTACCACTACCCATATCTAAAACCGTCTTCCCTTTTAAATCTAGCTGAAGAATATGTTGTAGCATCATGTGTGTAGTTTCATGATGACCTGTACCAAAACTCATTTTTGGTTC
>JANQUX010000529.1 GCA_030730545.1 Maribacter sp.
TAGTCGTTATTTTCTTTGAAAATACGGAGCTTGTTGCCTACGCCCAAGAAAACCCAAATAATACTCTTGAAATTTACGAGCAGGCTATTGCAGAGAAATTTATCTATGAGAAGCAATTGGTAGTTAACGAACTTAGAAAGTATGGTATACAGACTATTTTAACCAAGCCAGAAGATTTGACTATTAATACCATTAATAAGTATTTAGAAATAAAAGCTAAAGGACTTCTGTAAGTTATCGAAGAAGATAAGCAGCCTGCAGCTCTGATGCAATATCGCCGGTTCCATTTTCAACGAACGAGGGTAATTGAATTTCATTTTCGGTATCTAATTGAGTAACTAGGCAACCACAGCTTTTACCTCTTCTATTTCCTCCACGACCGTTACCTCCATCACCTACAAATACCTCCAAAGCCAAAGCAGATACCACTCCGCCTAAAGTGGTAAATACTACATCTCTAGTTTCCCAGGTAGCACCTCTTGATTGATCATAAATTGCTTCTTTAGCCAATCCTGCTGCAAAAGCACTTCCTACAGCACCTGCCCATCTCCAACCTCTATCGCCATTTGATAGTTTATGAGCGGCATAGCCACCAGCTCCACCAATTACTATACCCGCTCCTAAATGCTTAATAGCATCAGCACTATCTTGAGCGTATGAATTGAAAAATATAAATATCAAAACTAGGCTTACAATAGATTTCATATTCGTGAGAGATTTTTTTTATAACGTAAATAACCGAAAAAAAGTATATTGTCCAGTAAAGCTAAATAGCACTAATTTCACTTAATTAAACGATTATTCATTGACACTTTACCAATGTAATACTTCACCTGAAATTCCGACTAAATCGGCATATAAAAACATATAAAATGAAAACTATTTTACATAAATCTGCTACCAGAGGTCATGCTGATCATGGTTGGTTAAATTCTTATCATAGCTTTAGTTTTGGGAATTATCATAATGCCGAACGAATGAATTTCGGAGTGTTAAGAGTTCTAAATGATGATACCGTCGCTGCGGGTAGCGGCTTTGGAACTCACCCTCATAGAAATATGGAAATCATTTCTATTCCGTTAGAAGGTGACCTTCAGCATATGGACGATATAGGAAACTCAACAGTGATTAAAGCTGGTGATGTTCAAGTTATGAGCGCAGGTACCGGTGTTTCACATAGTGAACACAACAAAAATAAAGACGCAGAGGTCAAGTTCTTACAGATATGGATTATTCCGAATGAGCAAAGTGTTACCCCGCGTTACGATCAAATCTCTATTAAAGATATTGCAACAAAAAACAGTTTATATCAAGTACTTTCACCTAACGCCGGTGATGCCGGAGTATGGATTCACCAAAATGCATGGTTTCATCTTGGAGAATATGATTCTGAAAAAACTGAGTTATATACTTTAAAGCAAAAAGGTAACGGGGTTTACATTTTTGTTCTTGACGGAGAAATTGAAATTGCTAATCAGAAATTAATTGAACGTGACGGATTTGGACTTTGGGATACCGATACTTTTGATTTTAAAACCAATGATAAATCGAAGATACTAGTCATGGAAGTTCCTATAAGTATTTAATTTAAAATATCCTTTAATAAATTTGAGTATAAAAAGGCACTTTAAAAAGGTGTCTTTTCTGATTTTATAAGCTTCTCTTTCTTATATTTAGGTAAAATATGAATATTAACAATTCCCCCAAAATCTTCATATTTTTCTAATGAGGTATGATCTAGATTAAGTCGCCTATTTTAACCCTCGAGAAATAAAATACTTTAAAATTTATAGTTTGTTTAAACAAAATACTTCTAGTAAAGGCACAAAAAAAATAAAACTTTTAGATGAATTTGGTTTAATAACCATTGTCTCTTCAATTTTTACATTTGCAGTTTATATATACACCCTATTATTTCATTCTTATATAGAACAAGTACTGGCATTTGTAGTTGCTTTAGGATTCGGTATTGGTTTTATATTAAATCGCTTAAAACTTCATCAAGCTACTAGAATTTACATGACCTTATTTCCTCCTGTCATGTTTATGAGCCTTATATTTTTAATAGGTGGCTTTTTTGGTCAAGCAGTTGCCTTTGCCACAATGGGCTTCTTGGCGTATATAGGTTATCGTAGAAACCCTAGGTTAAGAAATCTAATTATCGGTTTTGATATACTAGCATTTGTTATACCTACTATATATATTTCTATATACGAACCTATTTTAGGGACGATAGATGTTCCGTTCGATGAAATTTTTGCATTTTTAGCTTGCTTAGGTTGGCTTTCTCTGACATTTAGTATGTATGATGAAAATAAAACGAAAACCTATACCAACGACTTAGAAAACCATATTACCGCATTAAAAGAAAGCGAATTAAATCTTAAAACTGCTCAAGACGATTTAAGAAATCAAAACAACAAGTTAGC
>JANQUX010000530.1 GCA_030730545.1 Maribacter sp.
GTTAAAGTAGATGCCGAATTATTCGATTTGATACAAAGAGGAATAGGTATTTCTAAGTTAACTGATGGGGCTTTTGATATTAGTTATGCCTCTATGGATAAAATTTGGAAGTTCGATGGTAGCATGACTGTGATGCCTTCAGAAGATTCCATTAAGGCATCTGTGACTAAAGTAGGCTATCATAATATTAGTTTGGATAAAGAGAACCATACCGTTTTTCTGAAGTTAGAAGGAATGAAAATTGGTTTCGGAGCCATAGGTAAAGGCTACGCTGCAGATAGGGCAAAAGAATTGTTGAAATCTAAAGGTGTTGTTGCAGGCATCATAAATGCATCTGGCGACATGAATACCTGGGGAAAACAGCCTGATGGTAAAGAGTGGAAGGTTGCCATTACTAACCCGATGGATAAGAACAAGGTTTTCGCATTATTACCTATAACCAATGGGGCAGTGGTAACTTCTGGTAACTACGAAAAATATGTAACCTTCAACGATATTCGATATACCCATATTATAGATCCTCGAAGTGGTTATCCGGCAACGGGTATTATTAGTGTTACTGTATTTGCACCAAAGGCAGAATTAGCAGATGCGTTGGCAACCTCGGTATTTGTTATGGGTATAGAAGTTGGCTTAAATAGAATAGAGCAAATGCCACAAGTAGAATGCATAATTATTGACGATAAAGGAAATATTATGACATCAAAGAATATAGAAATAGAGAAATTATGATGAAAAAGATTTTAGTTTTTGCCCTCATAGCGGGCTCATTTAGTAGCTGTACGGTATTGAAAGAGTATGAGAAAATAAATATTAATGATCCAGATATGGTTCTGCAAGATAAAAAGGTAGACCGCAATTTAACTACGGCGCATTCATACAGAGAAGCTGCTGCAGGTGCAAACGGAGGAAAAACTGGCGGAGGCTGCGGCTGTAATTAATATAGAATTCAATTTTTTATAAAATGAAAATATTCAAAATAACAGTTTCTACAGCAGCATTATTCGCGTTTACAATAAGCTATGCGCAGCAAGCTCAAGATTCTGTAAAGACCTATAAAAAGCGTGTTTTAGAAACTACTGAGGTAGATTTCTTAACAAGTTATTATTCTCAAAATGGAGACAATGCAGCTGTAAGTGGTGGTTTAGGTACCGAAGAGTTAACCGATTTTACGGGTACGTTCGTAGTTGCTATTCCTTTAAACGATGACGATGTACTTACCATAGATGCAGGTGTTTCGGCTTATACTTCGGCTTCTTCTAGTAATGTAAACCCTTTTGATGGTGGGCAACCGGCAGATCCTTTTGTCGCAAGTTCTGGCGCTTCAAGTTCTGATGTTTGGACAAACCTTACCGGTTCGTATAGCCATAGTTCAGATGATAGAAATACAATCGTTTCAGGTAAATTATCGGTCTCTTCAGAATATGATTATTTCTCTTTAGGTTTCGGTGGCGGATTAACGAAGCTATTCAATGAAAAGAATACAGAGGTTAGTATAAATGCTAATGTGTATTTAGATAAATGGAATGCGATATATCCATCAGAACTAAGACCTTTCGCAAGTGGGGCAAATGGTTTAGCTAATGGACTGTTTACCAATAATACCATTACAGGCAATATGAATTACGCCCCTATATTCAATGAGTTTTCAGATGAAACAAGAAATTCTTATTCCGTCGGATTCGGATTTTCGCAAATCCTAAGTAAAAATTTACAAGGATCTTTGGCGTTAGATTTTGTACAACAGCAAGGATTGCTATCTACACCGTTTCAACGTGTTTATTTTAGCGATGTCGCAGACTCTTTTATAGATAATTTTCAATTGGCAGATGCCATAGAACTGTTACCAGATAGCCGATTTAAAGTAGCTGCCGGTGGTCGTTTAAACTGGTATATTAATGAAACGTTTGTGGTAAGAACCTTCTATCGGTATTACTTCGATGATTGGGGTATCAACTCGCACACAGCAAGTGTAGAGGTGCCTATTAAGCTTACCGATAAGTTTACGGTTTATCCATCGTATAGATATTATCAGCAATCGGCAGCAGACTATTTCTTTGGTTATGAAGAAGCACTTTCTACTGATACCTTTTATACGTCAGATTATGATTTGTCGAAATACTCGGCAAACCAATTTGGGATGGGAGTTTCGTACACAGATATTTTTACAAAGATGCATATCTGGAAACTCGGCCTTAAAAGTATAGATTTAAAGTTCTACAAATATGATAGAGATACAACCTTTAGTTCTAGTATCGTAACCGCAGGCTTTAAGTTTGTGTTGGACTAGATTAAAGTCTTAATGTAAAAGTCGTTAAGTTTTTACTAAGAAGAAATTTATTTTGAATACTAGATCTGGGTTTAGAATATTCCTTTATTTGGATTTATTTGGATGATTTATAGTGATTGGGTTGGTTCTAAAAA
>JANQUX010000531.1 GCA_030730545.1 Maribacter sp.
GGTTACGATTAATTTGAATTACATACTTAGCTAACTAACTAGAAATTAAAATTAAAAATATTTTAAATAAAAATTTAAAATTAATTATTGCAGGACTTATAATTGCCTTTTCTGTTTACCAAATGATCGAAGGTAATATCGGAAATGGCATATTTTTAATCTTACTATCCTTAATTTTTATCTTTCTTTATTTTAGAAACGAGATTATATTGTTAGCATTTTTAAAAATGCGTAAGCAAGATTTAGCCGGTACAAAAACCTGGTTAGATAAAATCAAGAACCCTGAAGGTGCACTAACTGTTAAACAACAAGGCTATTATAATTACCTACATGGCATTATCTTCTCTCAAACTAATTTAACCCAAGCTGAGAAATACTTTAAAAAAGCACTTAAGCTTGGTCTTACGATGGATTATGATGTAGCCATGGCAAAGTTAAGCTTAGCTGGTATTTCAATGCAAAAGCGTCGTAAAAGAGAAGCGACCATGCTGCTTAACGAAGCAAAGAAATTAGATAAAAACAATATGTTGACCGATCAAATTAAAATGATGCAACAACAACTGAAGAAAATCTAAGTCTTATTTTGTTTCTCTGTAGTATCCTTTATTAGGGATTTCTAAAGTGTATTTTTTACCAGAGCCATTATTTAAATGTGGCTCTCTTAACCAAGGGTTATGTCTTTTTAGAATTTTATAGTTGATTTCGTACTCTTGTGCGAAATCTGCAAAATCACTAACTGGCTTATTAATCTCAACATTAAAAGTAGGTATAGCTTTATACATATCTTCTTGTTCGATATGAAAACCATACTTTTCTGGATTGGCAAGAATTTCTTTTATTGCCATAATTCTAAAAACATACCTACCAGTTTCATCGCCCAATAACAAATCCCAATAATTATCTACTTGCTGAATACTCATGTATTTATTGATAGCACCCGGACCAGCATTATATGCAGCTGCAGTTAATGCCCAACTACCATATTTATCTTTCCATCTATTTAAATACTTACAAGCAACCTCTGTAGACTTTTCTAAATGGTAACGTTCATCAACATTCGAATTAACTTCTAAACCGTACTCTTTACCGGTTTCTCTCATAATTTGCCAAAAACCAGTAGCACCTGCTGGGGAAACTACATTTGTTAAACCACTTTCTGCAACCGCTAAATATTTAAAATCATCTGGAATACCATTTTTAGCCAATATTGGCTCTATTATCGGAAAATACTTATTCGCTCTTTTCATTAGTAACAAAGCGTTAGACTGCCAATACGTATTTACCAAAAACTCGCGGTCTACTCGTTCCATAATTTCAGAGTCTTCTTGCGGAACTACTTCACCTGCAAAATTTAAATCCTGAGGAATATCTATTGAAGAAATTTTATACGATTTAGCTACGTTTTTTTGAACACTATCATGCACAACATTCTTATCATTTACGGCAATCGCATCAGTACTTTGTACCGCAAATATCAATGTGCCAGCAACAAATACTACACCTAACAACATCAATATATTCTTAATAGTTTTCATGAATTTTATATTTTAAATTATTACTACCTAATCTGTAGTCAAACAAAGGTATATATAGAACTATCTTATTCCAAAATAATTGTTGGCAAGTTCTCGTTAAACCACTTTACCCTATGAATGATCATAGTGTGTGTACCATTTGCTACCGGTATACAATTAGTAATATTTGCTATAGGAAAAACAGTGTCTTTTTCACCATGTATATGGACTAATTTTTCGCATGCCACCTCTTGTTTCCAATTTACCAATTCATTAATACACCAATCGATATAGCCTTTATCTCTAACGGATAAATATTTTTCATACAGTGATAGTCGTTTCGTAACACTTTCACCAAAAGCATATTTTGCCAATAACTCTACATTGTTCACCAACCCTGTAGGAAGCAATTTATGCACACTGGTGTACCTTGCAAACATCATTCGCTTTGGCAATTCGTGACGGGTTTTAACACTCGATATAATTATCACTTTTCTTACCTCAATATATGTAGTCATTTCTTGAACTAGGAGTCCGCCCAACGAAACCCCCAACAACACAGGA
This sequence comes from Maribacter sp., assembly GCA_030730545.1. GTDB lineage: Bacteria > Bacteroidota > Bacteroidia > Flavobacteriales > Flavobacteriaceae > Maribacter. Next base: position 2,079 of record JANQUX010000531.1, read on the forward strand.
TTCTTATGTTTTATAAGTTTACACATATTTTTAGCGTACTCACTAAATGAAATCCCTTTTGTAGGAATACTCCATTCTAATAAATGCAGTTCAAATCTCTCTTTAGGTAATTTTATATACTCGAAAATTGTAGGACTTGCAGCCATACCTGGCATACAATACACATGAATTATATTATCTATCATAGTTACTAAACGTAGTGAAAACTAGGAAATTAAGTATTTTTTAACTAATTTTGTAAAAGAATGCGAAAAACACACGTTTTTACATGTAATATAATCTGTACAGCATTTCATTAACAACAAATTACGATATGAGAACATCGTAATTTTTTTGTCT